>JBAUGH010000447.1:0-5271 GCA_049679565.1 Acidobacteriaceae bacterium | reverse complement strand
CAACAGGACCAGCAGCTCATCGCCGCGGTCGAGAAGGCCTATCACTCCGGGCTCAACGACTACCAGCAGGGACACCTCGCCTCCGCCCGCTCCAACTTCGACTACGCCGTCGACCTCATGCTGAAATGCAACTGCGATCTGCGTACCGATGCCATGCTCTCGGAGGAGTTCGACCATATCGTCGACGCGGTCAACACCCTCGAGATGGACGCCCTCAGCCACGGAAACGGCCTCACTCCCCAGACCGAGGCCCCGGTGGACGTGGCCGGCAACATCACCACCCCGGCCAGTGCCAACGTGACCGCCAAGGCCGAAGCCGAGCTGAAGACCACCCAGTCCGACCTGCCCCTGGTCATGAATCAGTACGTCGCCAGCTATATCGATTTCTTCGAGAACAATCCCCGCGGCCATGGCACCATCGTGGCCTCTTTGGAACGCATGGGCCGCTACAAGGCCATGATCGAGCAGGTCCTCAAAGAGGAAGGCGTGCCCCAGGACCTCATCTACCAGGCCTTTGCCGAGTCCGGCTTCCGGCCCCAGGCTCTCAATGGCCGCTCCGGCGCAGGCGGCATGTGGCAGTTCATGCCCTTCGGCACCTACGGCCTCGCGCATAACGCCTGGTACGACGAGCGCTTCGACCCGGTGAAAGCCACCCACGCCTATGCGCGCGAAATCAAGAAAGACTACGACGAGCTCGGCGACTGGTATCTGGCCATGGCCGCCTACGACTGGGGCGCCGGCAACGTGCAGCGCGCTGTCGAGCGAACCGGCTACGCCGATTTCTGGCAGCTCTACAAGCGCAACAACCTGCCCCAGGAAACGAAGAATTACGTCCCCGTCTTCCTCGCGGTGACGCTGATGGCCAAGAATCCGAAGCAGTATGGACTCGAAGACATTCAACCCGACCCGCCGCTGGTCACCGACACCGTCCATACCGACTATGCCGTCGATCTCCGCCTCGTCTCCGACATCGTCGGCGCTCCCGTCCAGGAAATCGCTGCCCTCAATCCCAGCCTGCTGCGCATGAGCACCCCGCCCGACGAGCCCTTCGACCTCCGTTTACCCGTCGGCACCGCGGATGTCTTTCAGCGGGATATCGCGGAGATTCCCGTCGACAAGCGCCGGGCCTGGCGCTTCCACACGGTCACGGAAGGCGACACTCTGGAGAGCATCGCCCACACCTGGCGCGTGTCGGAAACCGAACTGGCCTTCGTCAATCAGCTCAAGCCCACCTCCGATTTGTCCGGCGTCGACTCCCTGGTCATCCCCCTGGCGCCGGAGCGGGAATCAGGCCTGCTGCGCGCGATTTATCATCCCCGCCGCGGCGATACCCTCATCACCATTGCCGACCGCTTCGGCGTTACCGTCGAGCAACTGCGCCGCTGGAATCACCTGCGCAGCAGCGCCATCGAGCCCGGCCGGAGCCTCTATGTCGCCGAGCCCGCCCGCATCTCCGCGTGGCGGCGCAGCAGCCGCCGGCGTCACACTTCTTCCTCACGCCAGACCAGCCACACCACCCCGGCATCGAGCCGGACGTCTGCGAAGAAAAGAAGCCACGAGGCCAGCCGCAGCCCAGCCCATAAGCATAAGAAGAAGCCTTCGTAGTCCCGACATTTTTCCCTGCCGTACACTCGTAGAACCTGAATCGAACTGGATTGCCGATGTCCTCTCTTTATGTCATCGTGCTGGCCGCGATTGTCGTCAGCCTGCTGGCGGTATCGCTCAGCCGTCTGGGCCGGGTCAAAACCCGCGCAGATTACCTCGTAGCCGGACGCACGCTGCCCGCGTTCGTGCTGATCTTTACTCTGCTGTCCTCGTGGATCGGCTCCGGCTCCCTGCTTGGCGGCGCCGAGAATGCCTATAAGCATGGCTTCGCCGCCCTCTGGCAGGCGGGCGGCGGATGGGCCGGGCTGCTGCTCATCTATTTCATCGCTCCCCGCGCGCGCAAATTTGCGCAGTTCACCATCCCCGATCTGCTGGAGGCCCGCTACAGCCAGACCGCTCGCGTGCTGGGCGTAATCGCCATCCTTTTCGCCTATACCGCCATCACCAGTTACCAGCTCATCGGCGGCGGCGACATCCTGCACCTCGTCTTCCCCACCACCATCTCCGCCACTCTGGGCAAATACATCGTCGCCGCCTTTGTCATCGTCTTCACCGCCATTGCCGGGATGTCGTCGGTCGCCTACATGGATGTCGTGATCGGGATGCTCGCCACCGTCACCATGTGCGCCGCGCTCCCGGTGCTGATCCACGGCGCGGGCGGCTGGCATGCGGTCCGGCACGCCCTCCCTGCGACTCACTTTGAAGTGCTGGGCGATCTGACCTTCACCCAGGCGATGGAGCTCATGGTGCCGACCATGCTGCTCATGCTCGGCAACCAGGCCATGTATCAGAAGTTCTTCTCCGCCAAATCGGAGAAGGACGCGCGCGTCGCCGTCGTCGGCTGGATCATCGGCACGGTGATTCTGGAGACTGTCATTGTGGCCCTCGCCGTCGTCGGCTCGGTGCTGTTCCCGCATGGCGAGGTGGCCGCGCGGCCGCGCGAGATCATCGCCTACACCGCGCTCCATGGCCTGCCCGCCTGGCTCGGCGCGCTGCTCATGGGCGCCGTCTTCGCCAAGATCATGTCCACCGCGAACAACTTTCTGTTCTCGCCCGCCACCAATCTCATCAACGACGTCTTCGTCCGTTACATCTCGCCCAACGCGTCCAACAAGCGCGTCCTGCTGGTCTCGCGGCTGATGGTCGTTCTGCTGGGCATCTGGGCTCTCTACCAGGCTCTGGGCACCCAGTCCGTCCTGCAGAAGACCATCTACGCCTACACGATTTATGCAGCCGCCCTGACCCCGGTGATCCTGGCCGCGTTCTACTCGAAGCGCGCCAACGCGGCCGGCGCGGCTACAGCGATTGCGGCCGGAACCTTCATCACCGTCTTCTGGGATACGGCATTCGTGCGGGCGCACGTGCCGGCCTATGCGGCGGACTCGGACTTTGCCATCTTTCCCGCCCTGGGGGCCGCGCTGCTGGGGCTGCTCGTGGTCAGCGCCCTCACCGCGCCGCCTTCAGCGGAGCAGGTCGCGCTGTTTCATGGCAACAAGGCGGAAGCTGCCGCGGATTAGTTCCCGATAACATCCGGATTCACGTCCTGCCTGAAAAAGCCGATCTGCCAAACTAAGGCCGCCGGAAGGATGCAACCCTCCCGGCAGGTTGTGCTACCTCAGCAGTAGCAGCATTCACGATTCCACCGCATCGCGCCGCCGAATCAGTTCCAGCCCTTCTTCCCGCGTCCGAATCCGCCCCTCCAGCTGCGCGTCTTCGGCGATCGCCAGCATCTCTTTGAAGCGCGGCCCGGGCCGGTACCCGGCATCGATCAGATCGCGCCCCGTCACCAGCAGCTTCGGGCGCACTTCCTCCTCCGGCAGCTCTTCCCTTCTCTGTCTTGCGAAGTCGTAGAGCGAAAGATCGCCGTGGCTGGAAGTGACGTCGAGGCGATGCAGCGCCAGGTGCTCGTCGAACTGCGGCAGACGGAAGAACCGCTTCAGCGTGGACTCTTTCATCTTCTTCACGTCCCCGAAGCGCATGTGATTCTCCACCAGCGAGAGAATCTGCGCGCAGTCCTCGTTGGAGAAGCGCAGCCGCCGCAGAATCTCCTGAGCGATGCGCACCCCGATCTCCACGTGGCCGTTGAACCGGATCCGGTCCGGCGGATTGTGGCTGAAGGTCGCCGGCTTCCCAATGTCGTGCAGCAGCGCGCCCCACGCCAGCGTCGGCGATGCGCCCGCAGGCAGCTTCTCCAGCAGCAGCAGCGTGTGGATCCACACGTCGCCCTCGGGGTGATACTCCGGCGGCTGCTCCACGCCATGCAGCTTGTCCACTTCCGGCAGCACCTGGTGGAGCAGCCCGGTGCGGTCCAGAAGCTCGAAGGCCCGCCGCGCATGGCCTTCGGTCAGCATGCGGGTAAGCTCGTCGCGCACCCGTTCCCGGCTCACCTGGGCGATGCCCGGAGCCAGCGCCCGGATCGCTCGCTCCGTTTCCGGCTCCAGAGCGTACTCGAAGCGCGCCGCAAAGCGCACCGCGCGCAGCATGCGCAGCTTGTCTTCCTCGAAACGCCTCTGCGGATCGCCAATGGCGCGGATGATCCCCTCGCGCAGATCGTTCTGTCCGCCGACATAATCCAGCAGCGCCGAGGTAAGGCTGCAGGTCTGGCGATGAACCACGGGATCGAACATCATCCCGTTGATGGTGAAGTCGCGCCGCAGCACGTCTTCGCGAACGCTCGACGAGAAGCGCACCTCTGTCGGATGACGCCCGTCGAGATAGGCCACGTCGCTGCGAAATGTCGCCACTTCGGTGACAATTTCCCGCCCCTCCACGTCGTTCGCGACCAGCACCACTCCAAAATGCGCCCCCACGGCAAACGTGCGCGGGAACATCGCCAGCACGGTGTCGGGATGAGCGCTGGTCGCCACATCGAAATCCTTCGGCTCGACATCGAGAAGCAGATCCCGCACGCATCCGCCCGCAAAGTACGCCTCGTAGCCGGCCGCGCGCAGCCCTTCAACGATCTCGAGCGCTGCGAGTTGTGCCGGCGATTCCGTCATGGGGTTCAGCTTCGGCGGGTGCCATGGCCAGCGGTTCAGCCCGTCGAACCAAGGTGGGATTCAGTCCCTCGATCGATCCCTGTTAGAACTGTTCCGAACCATGAGTGCTCCTGCCCAAAGCGTTCTCGCTGCGCCTTCAGGCGCTCCCTGGAGCATCCGCCTCTTCAGTCTACCCACCGTCCTCGCCCTGCTGCTCGTCTACCTGCTGTTCTGGCTCTCCATCGCCGGCGGCGGCCCCGTCCATGTTCTGGCCGACAACGATCTCGGCTGGCACCTGCGCGATGCGGGCGCTCTGCTGCACACAGGACACTTCATCCGGGCTGACGCCTTTACCTTCACCGTGGGCGGCAAGCCCTGGATCGACTTCGAGTGGCTCGGCGAGTTGCCCTTCTACCTCGCCTCTCAATGGCTCGGCGAGCGCGGACTGTATCTGCTCACCATGCTCACGGCCGGAGCCATCGTTGCCGGAATCTTTCTCCTCGCCCGCATGCGCTCGCGCAATTCCTGGGTCGCCTTCTTCTGCTCCATCCTTGCGCTGCTGCTCACGACCGTGTCACTGTTCCCGCGGCCGCTGCTGTTTGGCTGGCTCTTTCTGGTGGTCGAAACCGGAATCCTCTGGGGCCTCGAATCCGGACGCGACTGGACCGCGGCCCTGCCTCTGCTGTTC
>JBAUGH010000446.1:0-11454 GCA_049679565.1 Acidobacteriaceae bacterium | reverse complement strand
CCCCTATCCCGTCCGTATCGAAGAGCCGAAGCTCTGCGGGCGTTTCACCGCGCGAGTGCTGCGCGATGTGAAGATGGTGCCCGCATTGGGCATTGTGGCGGAGCGGTTCCGCCTGCTGGAGCAGAAGCCCATCTCAAACCCGGTGGACGCGACGAATTATGGGACCCTGGCCATCGGCCAGCCGACCCACGTCTTCGATCTGGACAAGCTGGAAGGCGGCATTGTTGTTCGCCGCGCACGTAAGGGCGAGAAGCTGCGCACGCTGGACGGCCTGGAGCGGACCCTCGACCCCGACGATCTCGTTGTCGCCGATGAGAAGAAGGCGGTCGGCCTGGCCGGCGTGATGGGCGGCTGGGACACGATGATCACCGCCGAGACGAAGAACATCCTCGTTGAAGCGGCGTGGTTCGACCCGGGTGCGGTGCGGCGGAGCTCGAAGCGGCACCAGCTCCATACCGATGCGTCCCATCGTTTTGAGCGGGGAGCGGATTTCAATGCGCCGCCGGTCGCGTCAGCACTGGTGAGCCGGATCGTTCTCGAAGCCGGAGGATATCCCGAGGGCGAGCTGGTCGATGTCGCGGTTCCCGAGGTGGAAGCGCGGACGGCCAAGCGAGCCCCCATCTCGTTCAGCCTGAGCGAGGTGGGCCGGATTCTGGGGCCGGCCGAGGATCCGGACGGTATCACGGCGCCGATGGCCGTCGATATCCTGACGCGGCTGGGATGCGGCGTGGAAAAAGATGGGCATGGTGCGGAAGTTAGTCCGTCGCGCCAGGATCTTGATGCCTCGCGTGCCGTCTCTGGACAGATCTCTCGAACTGGACCGGACGCGGAGCGCGGTTACCGCGTCACGTTGCCCAGCTGGCGGCTCGATTTGGAGCGCGAAATCGATCTGATCGAGGAGATTGCCCGGGTTTACGGGTATAACCGCTTCCTCGATACGCTGCCGGCGTTTGTGGGGACCGTCGTCGAGCTGCCGTGGGCAGAGAAAGAAGCCACGATCCGGAGCACTCTGCTGGCGCTCGGTTGGAACGAGGCCGTGTCGTCGAGCTTCTGCGGCGCGCACGATGCTGCAACGTTTGCGCGCGAACCCGGATCGGCCGTGGCGATCGACAATCCGCTGAGTGAAGAGGCAGGCATGTTGCGGCCGTCGCTGCTGCCTGGGATGCTGGGGATGCTGGCGCTCAACCTGAGCCGCGATGTCGAAGGCGCTTCGCTGTTCGAGATGGGGACGGTGTTCAGCGGAGGACCGGAGCGCGTTGAGGAGCGGCCCTCCGTTGCGATCGGAGCCAGCGGGCCCGCCTTCGGCACCCAGAATGTGACGTTCTACGATCTCAAGGGCACGGCGGAGAGGCTGCTGGGAAACTTCGCTGCGCGCTCGGTCTATTTCGATCGCTTTCCTGCAGATTCCGGACTGATGCCCGCGTGGCTGCGCCCCGGGCGCAGCGCTCGCGCGGTTCTGGAGGGCGCGACGGTAGGGTGGTTCGGACAACTCCACCCGGAGGAAGCGGAGCGGCGCAAGCTGAAGCAGGCGGTTTGGATTGGAGAGTTCTGGCTGGATCGACTCTACCGGAAGGCGCTGCGCCAACCGGCAATCCAGGAGCTGTCTTGTTTTCAGCCAGTGCGAAGGGACTTTTCGGTTATGCTGCCGGACGGCGTGGCCTATGCCACGGTCGAGGAGGCACTCCAAAAGTTGGCCATTCCGGAGCTGCGGGAAATCAGGCCTCGGGAAGTGTTGCGCGACCCGAAAGGCAAGCTCGTAGCAGCAGGCCAATATTCGCTGCTGCTGGGATTGGTGTTTCAGTCCCAGGAACGCACGCTGCGCGAGGAAGACGTGCAGCAGTGGTCGCAGCAGGTGATCGCAGCGCTCGAGTCGGCGGGCGGCAAACTGCGCGGCCAGGGCTGATCAGCAGGTCGGGAAGGCGGGGCCGCCGATTTCCTGATCAGAGGACTTCGGCCAGGCGGGGATAGAGCCCGGCGTGACTGGTCTGATAGAGGGCGAGCAGGCGCTGACGCATGAGGTAATAGGAAGAAGCCGCTTCATGCAGGTGGAAGGGAATGAAGGTGCTGGAGCGGCGGAGCAGCTTGTGGAAGGCGAGCGCGAATTCAATGCGGCGCACTGCGCGGCGCAGTTGCAGGGCATCGCGGCGCATGCGCTCGGTCACGATAACTCCTTCGTCGAAGTTCCACCGCTGGGCGTGAGCGGCGATCAGGAGCATCAGTTGCGCATTCTCACGCATGCGGCGAAGGCCTTCGCGGCCGCCGAGCATCAGCCACATATCGGTAGGCTCGAGCGAAATCTGTCCTTCGCGGGGGTCGAGGTAATCGCGAGCCACGGAACTGACGCGTTCAAATTCGATGCGCTTGAGTTGAGATACCAAATCCTGCCAGCTGCGCCGGTCGACCCGAAGGGCCGTAAGCTGCGACTTGAGTGCGGCCGCGAGAAGGCAACCAACAACCGCGCCCAGGAGGAGGTAAGCCAGCACCCTGATACCTTTCCTTCGTGACCCGATGAAGGTCAAAGATATCGAACAACAGGATAGTTAGGATCCAGCGTCGAGTCTGCGAAGATCGTACTCGACTCTTCGGTGGAGCGCAAGGATATATTGCTGCAACTCTGGAGCTATTGGCTGACGTTCCGGTTCAGGAACCCACAGGCGAACAGTGATCCACAGGATGGCTGAAGCGTAGGTAAAGCCGCGGGCATCTTCGAGCGCCAGGTTAAGGTGCTGGCTGCCGGGAAGACTCTGCAGCGCGGTCTTGAGAACCATGAGGCTGCTCCACGCCGTCAGACCCTGGCCGACTGCCATAACATGGTTGCGCCATCCCAGCCCCAGCCGATTGGCTGTCATGCTCATGACGACGAATAACTCGCAGATCACCAGGCTGGTGAACAGGTTGCCGCGAATCTGCCAGGAAATCTGACGGATGGAGCCGGAGGAACTGATCCACCAGAGGACCCCAGCTGCAACCACAGCGCCAGCGATCCCGGCGGCGGCAAATCGCGCTCGCGAATCACGGACCCAGGTACCAGTCGGACGCAGGACGATGCGGGCGATCTCGATGACGACGGCCAGCTGCAGGGCGAAGTCGATCCACAGGCCGGGCCAATAAATATGCGCATACCAGAACAGGGAATTTCTGGCGTACGACTCAGCGAGTCCAACCGTGCGGATCGTCTGGAAGGCCAGCCACGCCGTCAGGAACGGGAACTGCCGCCAGCGCCCGCGCAGGAGCATGACAAAAAGCAGAACGGCCGTGGCAAGAGAAGCCACTGCCCAATCCACTTTGTCCAGTGTCGAGAAGTGCATGCGGCCGCCTCGCTCCTACGATACGACACACCCCCGGTTTCCCGCTCTTCCGGTGAAACCGGGGGTGGCTCGAGGCAGACGAATCGTGTCGCTTACAGGCCGAGGTATGCCAGAAGCGTCGCGATGGCCGTCGTCGTGGTCGTCGTGGTTGTTCCACCTGGCGCCATCGTGGTGTAGTTCGAGGGCGGCGGTGGAGGTGGAGGAGGATCGCCCCCTCCGGGGTCATTGCCGGCAGCAAAAAGCGGCGAAGCCAGCAAAGTCAGCGCTCCGGAGAGAACCACAACTCGCAGGACCTTGTTCATAGGGGGTATTCCTTTTTGGCGCCGCTGGGGCGCACTTCGAGCCTACCCCGATTCGATATGTTCGCTGCCAAAAAAATCAACTTTAGGAACGTAAACTAAAGTAGCATAATTATTTATCCGACCTTAGTAACTACTATCCAAGTATCTGTAGATGAGCATGTTACTCGCCGCCGTGCACTTATATGAGTGCAATTCCGTTTTTGAAACCGAAACACCGAGTCTATTACCAAACACGGCAGCTCTTCAGCGGAGCCATCGGCTGACCGGGTTTGCAGCCGAAGGCGTGCCCGAATTCCGGCATGTTGACGAGCACACCCCGCACGCGGATGTTATCGGGCGAGTGAGGATCGACTTGGGCGAGCATGCGGACGAAGGCGGGACGCTGGCTGGCGCAGTAATTCTGTGCGTATCCAAGAAATAGCTGCTGCTGGGGGGTGAATTTGGACTCGGATCTCTGTTCGGCGGTCGTGGCAGCCCGGGGCCCGGACGCAGCTATGCGTGCCGTGAGCGCCATATAGGCGAGGCGTAACCCTCCATTATCGGCCGTGTTCTCGCCCAGCGTGAGTTTGCCATTCACCTTGACGTTGTCAACCGCGGTGAACTGGCTGTATTCGTCGGCGACACAATCGGTCTTTTCCTGGAATCGCTTCATATCTTCAGGAGTCCACCAGTTGTGGAGGTTGCCGTCGCCGTCGAAGCGGGCACCCTCATCGTCGAAGCCGTGAGTCAGCTCATGACCGACAACGGCGCCGATGTGCCCGTAGTTGGTGGCATCGGTCGCATTACGGTCGTAGAAGGCTGGCTGCAGAATGCCCGCTGGGAAGTTAATGTCGTTCATGCTGGGATCGTAGTAGGCATTGACCGTGGGCGGCGTCATCTGCCACTCCTCGCGGTTAACCGGCTTGCCGATTTTGTTCAGCTCATACGCGGTTTCGAAATCGCGCGATCGAACAGAATTGCCAAAGGCGTCGCCCGGTTCGATGGCGAGTTTGGAATAGTCGCGCCACTTGTTGGGGTAGCCGATCTTATCGGTGACCCGATGGAGCTTTTCCTGCGCCTTGACTTTGGTTTCCGGGCTCATCCACTGAATCTCGTCGATGTCCCGCCCCATCGAGCCCTCGATGTCGTGCACCATCCGCAGCGTGGAGGCCTTCATGTCGGGGGTGAAGTATTGTTCGACATACAGTTTGCCGAGCGCCTCACCGAGCGCCCCGTCGGTGGCCTGCACGCAGCGTTTCCAGCGAGCCTGCTCCTCCGGGATGCCTTCCAGATCACGGCCATAAAAAGCGAAATGCTCGTCGTCGAAGGCGCGGGGCAGCCGCATGGAAAACGAGTCGGCAAGATGGACGCGGAGATAGGCCTGAATCGTGGCCAGATCGGTCTGGTCGATCGTCCTGCTCAGAGCCGGAAAGAAGTCGGGCGCCACAACATTGAGGTCCCGAACGGAAGGTGAACCGACAGCCTGGACATACTTTGCTGCGTCGATTGCGGGCGCGCCGGCGGCGAAAGTCGTGAGCGCCATCATGTGGTAGATCTTGTCGGGATCGCGGCGCTCCACCACGCCCTGTGAGGCTTTGGCGAGAGCAGTCTCAAGTTCCATGATCTTCTGCGCCTCACTCTGGGCGGTTGCGGATGGATCGCCCAGGAGCTTCAGGACGTTGGCCAGATGGGTGACGTAGTCCTGGCGGACCTGGGCGCTCTTCGCATCGGTACGCAGGTAGTAGTCTTTTTCGGGGAGACCGAGCCCGCCCTGGTCGATGTAAGCAATCTCGCGCGTCGCGTCCTTAAAATCCTGCATGGAGCCGTAGTCGAAGAACACGCCGACACCCATCTGATTGAGGTGGGCAATGAGGGCAGGCAACTGCTGTTTGGAGTGGAGCGCCGCGATGCGGTCGAGTTCCGGCCGAAGGGGCGCGAGTCCGCGTTTTTCGATGGCATCAGTGTCGACGCAGCTGGCGTAATAATCGCCGATCTTCTGCTCGTCGGAGCCGGGAGCTGCATGGGGCGCGGCGGCCTTTTCGAGGATCCCGCGCAGCGCCTGGGTATTGAATTCGTAGAGATTGTAGAACTGGTCAAACTCGGGCGCGTCGGCGGGAATGGGATGCAGTTTGGCAAAGTTGCCGCAGGCGAACTGGTAGAAGTCCACACAGGGATCGGCGGCCGTGTTCATCACGGCGGGGTCGTATCCGGGAATGGGTTCGTAGCGCGGGGTTGCGGCAGATTTTGCTGACTCCTGGGCGAGGCCGGGGATAGCGAGAGCCGGCATGAGGCAGGCGGCGACGAGGTAACTGCGAAGTCGCATGAATTCCTCCGAAAGCAAACAAAATAATACGCGCTGGCGAGCGCAGGAGTTCGCTTGCGGTAACGCTAATCATGAAGGCGGAGGCGAAAAGAGTCGCGGTCATCGCCGCCGGCGACTGTTGCCGGAGACATCGCGAGGCTGCTCACTTGTGGACACGGTTTGGCCGAGTTCGCCAACGGAATGCGGGCGGACGACACCTCCGGGCTCGAAGCTCATGGTCGGATTGAAGACGGCTGCGTTGCGATCGGGGTGGAAGCGGCCGTCCGTCAGGTAAGCCACGATCAGCGTGCCTGCCACATAGGGATGGAGCACGGCGAGCGGCAACACGTATTTCCTGGACTTGATCAGCGATTCGACCACCCCATCGACCGGAGTGCTGCGGGGGATGGAGCCCGGGACCTGAGGAATGACGAACGTATGAAGTTCGTCGTCTGGATGGCGGCGGCTGTAGCTGACCAGCGATTTCGCGGTCTGCTTGGGCGTCATCATCCCCCATATCGGCAATGAAATTGCGATGAATGGAATGCGCGTAATAGAAGTTCAGGACCTTCTCGGAGAAATTGGCGCAATTGAGGAAAAAGATATTGAAGTGACCGATGTTCTTATGGCGGTTGAATCGAGCGATCAGCGTGTCGTCCTGTTGTCGGGTCGTGGCGACATCGAAGCCCCAGATACGGCGGTCGTAGGAGGCGCCAATCAGTTCGGTCCACTCACCGCGGGGAATTTCATGTTGGGGACTGTCGGGAACAACCGACTCCAGGTGCTCGCGGCGCCATGCGTCGCGCAGTTTGAGTTCCAGCCTCGGCGTAACCGTCGCAGGAATCTCGGAGGGGTCATCGACCGCGTAGAGATAGGGAATCAGCGGAATGGCCAGCCAGTCGTATCCGTCAATGCGATGATAGCGGCTGAGGACCACGCCGGTTTCTCCTTCATGGCACGGACGGAGGTGGATGGGGGTGTCGGCGCAAACGTGGTTGAGGTAGACGGCCGCATGCCCGGTAGGGTTCATGGCCCCGAACCCGCCAAAGGGCTCCTCGAGCAGCAGGGAGGCATCGGCGCGGGCCGAGGCGCAGGCGCACACGGCGGCCGCGAAAAGGAGCGCGGTTCTGCAAAGTGCTATCAGTTTGAGCAGTCTCACCAAGGGCTGATGCCTCAACCGTTCGGATGGGCCGCAGAAACGGATATGACTAACGTTAACCCGCCAGGATCGAGAGAGTTGCGCAGCCCGATCAGCGGGTCCGGGAGACGGGACGGTAAGTTCTCCCGGTTGTTGGATGCCCGTTTTGACGGGGCTGACAGGATGATCGAACGATGAAGAACCTTCTCCGTGTGGCTGCAGAACAGACGCTCCTGATCGATGCCGACGATACTCTGTGGGAAAACAACATTTACTTCGAGCGGGCGATCGCGGCGTTCATCTCCTATCTCGACCACAGGAAGTACACCCGCGATCAGGTGCGGGAGAAGCTGAACGAAGTCGAGCGTGAGAACGTGCGCGAGCACGGCTACGGGCTGATTAGTTTCCGGCGGGCGCTGGTGACCTGCTTCGAGCGGTTGACCGCCGAGCCGATCACGCCGGAAAAGCATAAGCGCATCATGACATTTGCGCAGTCCATCGCCGATCAGGAGATTGAACTGCTGGAAGGAGTGGCCGAAGCGCTGCCGGAGCTGGCATCGCGGCACAGGCTGATCCTGATGACCAAGGGCAATCAGGCGGAGCAGGCCGACAAACTGGCGCGGTCAGGGCTGGCACAGCATTTCAGCGCGGTGGAAGTGCCGCGGGAGAAGGATCCGGATGCGTACCGCAATGTCTGCCGCAAATTTGAGCTGGCGCCGCACACCACGTGGATGATTGGGAACAGTCCGCGCTCCGACATCAATCCGGCGCTGGCCTGCGGACTGCATGCCGTCTTCATCCACCACCCGCATACGTGGGTGCTGGAGCACGACCGGCTTGACCCTGCACCCGCCGGGCAGCATTTGCTGGAAGTAGCGAGCTTTGGGGAACTGACGAGGCACTTCTGAGGGTTCGGCAGCCGGAGCCTGGCGCTACACTGCCGCGGTCTGAAGCGCCAGCTCTTCCAGCAGCGTGCGGACTTCGGCGAGGATCTCTTCGGGTTTGGTCGCCGTGAGCGGGAACTTCAGGACGCCCTGAGGGGTGAACTGGGCTCCGCGTTTCGCATTTTTGGCGACGAGCTTCATCAGGCGCCCGGGATCGACAGCAGCGTTCTCGGTAAAGCGGATGTGCAGCTGGTCGCGCTTGCGATCGACCTGGGCGACGCCAATCTTCTCGCATTCGATTCGCAGCCGCGCCGCTTCCAGCAGATGGCTGACGCTGGCCGGCAGCGGGCCGTAGCGGTCCGCAAGTTCGGCGCGCACTTCCTCGAGGGCCTGGTCGTTCTCGACGCCGGCAATGCGTTTATACATGCGCAGCCGGTGGTTCTCTTCGGCAATATAGCTCTCGTCGATGCGGAGGGCGATACCGAGCGACAGCTGCACAGCCGGCCGCTCAACGCGCTCCTCCCCTTTGAGTCGGCTGACGGCTTCTTCCAGCATGGATGTATACATCTCGAAGCCAACCGCTTCGATGTGGCCGCTCTGTTCGCCGCCGAGGAGATTGCCGGCGCCGCGGAGTTCGAGATCGAGGGCGGCGATTTTGAAGCCCGCGCCGAGGTCGGAAAACTCCTTCAGCGCAGCGAGGCGGCGCCGGGCAACTTCGGTCAGCTCCTGCTCGGGCGGGATGAGCAGATACGCATACGCGCGCCTGTTTGACCGGCCGACGCGGCCGCGAAGCTGGTAGAGCTCCGATAATCCGTGGCGATCGGCCCGGTTGACGATCATGGTGTTGGCCAGCGGAATGTCGAGCCCGTTTTCGATGATCGTAGTCGCAACCAGAACGTCGTGCTGGTGATGCATGAAGGACAGCATGACCTTCTCGAGGTCGTTCTCGCCCATCTGGCCGTGGCCGACGACAACCCGGGCCGAAGGCACGAGTTCCTGGATTTTCGCGGCGATCTCGTAGATGGTCTCGACGCGGTTGTGGACGAAATACACCTGACCACCCCGTTCCAGCTCGACTTCGATGGCGGACCGGATGAGCTTTTCATCGAATTTGGCGACGACCGTTTGAATGGCCATGCGATCGCGCGGCGGCGTCTCGATGACGCTCATGTCCCGCAGTCCCACCAGCGACATGTGCAGGGTGCGCGGGATGGGAGTGGCCGACATGGCAAGCACGTCGATTTCCCGGCGCATTTGCTTCAGGCGCTCCTTATGGCGAACCCCGAAGCGCTGCTCTTCATCGACTACCAGGAGCCCCAGGTCGTGGAATTTGATGTCTTTTGAAAGCAGGCGGTGCGTGCCGATGAGGATGTCGACCCGTCCGCTTTCCACCCGCTCGAGGATCAGCTTCTGCTCTTTGGGCGTGCGGAAGCGGGAGATCATCTCGATGGTGATGGGGAACTGCCGGAAGCGATTTTTGAAGGTCTCGAAATGCTGGAAGCTGAGGATGGTGGTGGGGGTGAGAACCGCAGCCTGACGGCCGTCCTGCACCGCCTTGAACGCGGCGCGCATCGCGACCTCAGTCTTGCCGTAGCCGACATCGCCGCACAGCAGTCGATCCATCGGCAGCGGCGATTCCATATCGCGCTTGATGTCGGCGATGGCGGCAATCTGGTCGTCGGTCTCGTTGTAATCGAAGGCGTCCTCGAACTCGCGCTGGAATTCGTTGTCCGGCGGGAAAGCGTGGCCCTGAGCGGCCTTACGCTGGGCATAGAGTTTCAGCAGCTCGTCAGCCATGTCCTCCATGGCCTTGCGCACACGCGCTTTGGTCTTCGCCCACTGCTGTGAGCCCAGCCGGTTGAGCACCGGCGCGGGGCCGGACTCGGTCGAACGGTATTTCTGGATCAGGTCCAGCCGGGTGAGGGGAATGTAGAGACGCGCGCCTTCGGCGAATTCCAGAATCATGAATTCGAGGGAGACGCCGTCCTGCTCGATCTCGCGCAGGCCCTGATACTGCGCGATGCCGTGCTCGACGTGGACGACGTAGTCGCCCACGGTTAAGTCGCGGAAGTCCGAGACGAACGCCGCGGTCTTCGATTTCCTCGGGACCGGGCGAGCGCTGACGTCGGCTTCGTCGAAGAAATCCTGTGCCCCGAAGAGGACGAGGCGCGCATTGGGCAGGCTGACGCCGCTGGCCAGCTGGGTGCGCAGGATGACCGGCGTGCGCATGTCGCCCGCGAGATAGCTGGACTCGTCGTAGATGGTTTCGCTGCCCGCGTGCTGGATGCGGCTGCCGAGGCGGTACGGCAATTCATATTCGCGCAGCAGGTTCGCAAGCCGCTCCACTTCGCCCTGATTGGGCGCGACCAGCAGGGTGCGCACCTCCTGATGCATGAGGGTGCGAATCTGTTCGACAAGGGCCGGGATGGAGCCGTGAAAGCGCAGCGTGGGGCGCGAAGAGAACTCAATCTCGCCGAGCGTCTCGTCCGCTTCGAGCACATCGACAGCTCCGAGCTGGTCGATGTCGATCCCCGGCCGGGCGGCGAGATTCGCCTGGAGGATCTCCGGGCGCACGTAGATGTCTTCGGGCCTGATCAACGAGCCAATGCTGGAGCGCTCGTGGCGCTGCTCGACCTTGTTCCACCAGCGGTCGATCTGATTGCGGATCATCGCCGGTTCTTCCACGAACAGCGTCGAGCGCGGAAACAGGTCGAGCAGCGTGCCGGTGGCCGTGCTAACGCCGGCGAAGAACTCCCATCCGGGAAACACGCTGACCCCGCCGGCAGCGATCGCCTGTTCCACGAGTTCAGGATTGTCGGCCGATTCGAGCCGTTCGCCGCTCAGGCGAGCGTGAACGGCGGCGAGCAGGCGCTCGGATACCGGCGTTTCGGTGAGGGGCAGCAGGCGAGCCTCGTCCAGTGGCGCGGCGGAACGCTGGGTTTCGGGGTCAAACTTGCGGATCGACTCGATCTCATCGCCGAAGAACTCAAAGCGGACGGGGCGGTCGGCTTCCGGCGAGTAGATATCGAGAATGCCGCCGCGGCGGGTGAACTGTCCGGGCATCTCGACGATATCCATCCGCGTATAGCCAACACTCGTCAGGTGGCCGAGGAGGGTTTCGATGTCCACCTCTTCGCCGCGGCGCAGAATCTGCGCCAGACCGGCGTAAAAGGAAGCAGGAAACAACTTCATGGCAGCAGCTTCAACGGGTGCGACCACGATGGACGCTTCGCCGGTGGCGATTTTCCAGAGAGTTTTGGCGCGCTGCTCCTGAATATCCGGATGCGGGGAGAGATTCTCGAAAGGGAGAACGTCGTGGGCAGGAAGGCGAAGGACACGGTCCGGCGGGATGGCGCCGGTAAGCTCGCAGCCGGCGCGCAGAGCGAGCTGCACGGCGTCCGCGGCCTTATTGTCGGCGACAACGAGGATCGCGGGAACGCCGGCGGCGCGGGCGAAGAGAGGAAGATACAGCGCACGGGCTGTGGAGGTCAGTCCGGAGACACGACGGCGCCCGCGGGCAAGGGCGAGGTGCCTCCTTGCC
>JBAUGH010000445.1:0-2495 GCA_049679565.1 Acidobacteriaceae bacterium | reverse complement strand
AAACTTCACAGTTCCAGGACCTGAGAACATCGATCGCGAGATGGGCCGAGGCGCCGAAGCCGAAGAGGCCAACCCGGTCGCCGGGCCGCGCTTCGGCCACGCGCAGGCTGCGGAAGCCGATGATGCCCGCGCAAAGCAGCGGGGCGAGGTCGGTGGCGGGCTGGTCTTCGGGGAGCGGGATGAGGAAGTCGGCCCGGGCCAGGGCGTACTCGGCGTAGCCTCCGTTGACGGAGTAGCCGGTGTAGGTGGGGTGGTCGCAGAGATTTTCGCGGCCTTTGCGGCACAGGGGACAAGTGCCGTCCGTGCCTCCGAGCCAGGAGACGCCGACTCGGGAACCGATCTGAACAGAGGTGACGCCGGGGCCGATTGTTTCGACCCGGCCGACGATCTGATGTCCGGGGGTGATGGCGTCGTGGAGAGGCTTCAGTTCACCGGCGGTGATGTGGAGATCCGTACGGCACACGCCGCAGGCTTCGACTTTGAGCAGGACCTGGCCGGGACCGGGCGCGGGGATGGGAAGCTCTTCGAGCGCGAGTGGACGCGAAGCGATGGGGGCGGGATGGTGGAGGACGGCGGCGCGCATCTCGCCTTCAGCTTAGTCCTGCGGACGGCGGGGACGCCGATCGGATTCAATCCGGACAAGCGCTCATCGATGGGCAGATAACGGTTTGACCGCGTTTTCCAAACTGATTTAGCATCGCTGCTACCTCCCCGTCGATCCTTCCCACCCTGAGTCAGCCTGCCGCCCGGAGAATCGCCATGCGGAACAATGCCACGATCCTGGCCCTTGTGCTTCTGATCCAGATTGTCTTTTTGGGTGCTGCGCCGTGTGCGCTGGCGCAGGCTGCGTATCCGGCCATGGCTCCGCTGGATCAATACCGGATGCCGCAGGATGCGGAGATTGCGCTGGCCCGCAGCGCAGCCCCTGACTCTCTTGCGAAGGGAGCCGCAGTGATGGTGCTGGGACCGAAGGGTTACACGACGGCAGTGAAGGGCTCGAATGGCTTTCTTTGCATTGTGGAGCGATCGTGGGGCGCGCCGACCGACAATCCGGAGTTCTGGAATCCAAAGGTGCGTGGCCCGATTTGCTTCAATCCGGCGGCTGCGAGGAGCTTTGCGCCCATCTATCTGATGAAGACGCGCCTCGTGCTCGAGGGAAAGTCGAAGGCCGAGATCGTGCACGCGACCGAGTCGGCGTTCGCCAGCAGACAGCTGCCGGCGCTGGAGCCGGGTGCGATGTGCTACATGCTCTCGAAGCAGCAGTACCTCACCGACCAGGGCCGCAACTGGCATCCGCACCTGATGTTCTTTGTTGCCGGCGATGCGGCGGCGAGCTGGGGAGCCGATCGGGCGGGCTCGCCCGTGATCGCGGCCAACGATCCCGAGGAACATGCGACCATTTTCATGGTCTGGGTCGCGCGTTGGTCGGACGGAACGCCGGGCCCGCCGATGGCGCCCTGAACCGGTGACGAGCGTTACTTTCCTGAGTCCCCGTTTTGGGGGATGCGGCGGGACTGTGGACCTCGGTTTGCACGTGTACTTCCCCAGGCGAGTCCAGTTCTCATGCGCTTCCAATGCTGATGCGCGTGTCGAGGGCTGCGCCCCATTTCATCGGGTGAGGGAAGAGTATGTGGATCATCCTGGCAGTTTTTGCCGCTTCGTTCGTGTTCGTGGCGGTTACCGGCATCGCGGTGGCGTGGGCCATGCAGGCCACCGCCGAATTGAAGGCGTGGAAACAGAAGCACCGGCGCATGGTCGAAGCCGAGAACGCGCGCGCGTGGCAGACGAATCGACAGATGATTGTGTCGTAGTTTCGCGGGACGACAGGCGGCGGCGCTGCCGCGCGGTCTACAGGCGGCGCAGCTCGTCCCAGAGTTCTGCCCGGACCGGGAGGCCGTGTGCGCGGTTGTCGGCGCGGGTGGTGAGGATCTGCTGCCCCGGGTAGCGGACGCCCGCGCCGGCGCTGACCACGGAGGCCACGATCGCGTCGGCGATGCTGGCCGAGTCTGCCGGTGCGGCGATCGCGGCGAGGTCGATCGCGAAAAACACCTGAGAGAGGCCGCTCTCCTTCAGCGAATCGGTGGGGATCTGGTGGGTGGCCAGCCCGCCCGAGAGCAGCGCCGCGATCATATCTAACAGCATGGCGAGACCGGAGCCCTTCCAATACCCGATGGGAAGCGGGCGCTGCGAGGCCTCGATGGCGGCTGGATCGTGCGTGAGATGGCCCTCGGCGTCGAAGCCGCCGTCCACAGGAAGCAGTTCGCCTTTCTGCTGGTAGCGGGTAAGCGCCCCGTAGGAAAACTGCGACATCGCCATATCGAGGATGACCGGGCCGTCAGGACGCGGCACCGCGAGGATGAGGGGATTGTTACCGACAGCGGGTTTGGCTGCTCCCCAGGGCGGCAGATTCGCGAGCGTGTTGGTCCAGCAGAGAGCGATCGCGCCGGCATCGGCGGCCTGCCAGCCATAGGTGCCCCCGCGCATCCAGTGGTTGG
>JBAUGH010000444.1:0-2085 GCA_049679565.1 Acidobacteriaceae bacterium | reverse complement strand
GGATAGCTCCCACGGCGGCGAGCAGCAGCCACAGCGCGGTGCTGGCGCCCCCGGCGACATCGCTGAGCAGCGGCACCACGGTCACGCCGGGATGGGTGGCGAGATGCTTCGCCTGATTGAAGGACTGCTGGATGGTGTTGAGCTCAGAGGACGCCTGCGCGAGAGAAACGCCGGAGCGGAGGCGGGCGATCGCCATGTAGTTGTAGTCGTATTCATCGCTCTCGTCGGCGGGATCGAGAACGAGGGGAGAAAAGATCTGATAGGACTCGACCCGGCCCCAGGAGCCGGCGGTCTGGCTGGGGCTTACGCTGGGAAACTGAAAGCCCTGGGGGAGAATGCCCACGACGATTTGCGGCACGCCGCCGCTGCGCAGCGTTTGGCCAATGGCCCGGGGGTTGCCGTTGAAATAGCGCTGAAACGCGCTCCTCGAGAGGATGACTTCGTGGTTGTGGCCTTTGGTGGCTTCCTCAGGCAGGAAGCTGCGGCCGAGGACGGGCTGGACTCCGAGCACGGAAAAGAAGTTGGCCGAGACGCGGAGGCCGTCGAGGATCTGCGGGTGATCGGCGTCGGCGGAGACGCTGTAGGAGCCGCTCTGGAAGATGGCCGCTCCGGAAAGGGATTGGGAGCGGGTTTGCCAGTTGAAGAAGTGGCGGGGATTGTCGGGCACCGAGCCGGTTCCGGCGGCGATCGAGTGATCCATTTCGCGCAGCATGACAAGCTGGCCGGGTTGAGGCAGCGCGAGAGGCTTGAGCAGGATCGAGTCGACCACGGAGAAGATGGCGGTGACCGCGCCGATGCCGAGAGCCAGGGTGAGGATGGCGGTGAGGGAAAAGCCGGGCGATTTACGGAGGGTGCGGGCGCTGAAGCGCAAATCCTGCAGAAAGCTGTGCATGGCGGCCTCGGGTGGAGTTTGTGTGGGAGGAGCACGCGGCGGGCCGGAGAGGCGGGGCGCACCGGAAGCTTTGATTGCTGAAGATACGCGAGGCGGGGCAGCATGGTTCCGGGTAAGGGGTGTTCGCGAGCGGACGGAGGTGTTCAGGAGCGGACAGGGCACAGGTGGCGGCGCGGGGCGGAGTTTGGGCGCGCGGGGAACGAGGTGGGATACGATGGCGGGCATGGCGAAGCAGCACTTCTACATGCGGCTCCTGCCCCCGCGGACGACGTTTCCGGCCGACATAACGCCGGAGGAAATGGCGCTGATGCAGCAGCACGCGACGTACTTCCTGAAGGCCTTCGATGAGGGCAGGGTGCTGCTGTACGGGCCGGTGATGAACGGTGGCGGCGCGTTTGGGATGGGCGTGCTCGAAGTGGAGAACGAAGCCGAGGCGCGGCAGTTTGCGGAGAACGATCCTTCGGTGCGGGGCGGCCTGAACCGGTTCGAGATCTCCCCGATGCGGGTAGCCGCGGCGCGGGGCAAGGCGTAGGGAAGGACCGGGGTGCAGGGTTCCGGATGTGCGCTCAGGGTTGGAAGACGAGGCGGGCGTCCGTCTTCTGGTTCCAGAGCTTCTCGACGTCGTGGAGCGGCGCGGTCTCGATCCTGATGCGGAATGTCTGCTGCGCAGCCTCTTCGAGGAAGACGGCGAGCGAGGCGAAGATGCGGTCGATGGAGGCGCTGCCGAATCCGCTGCCCAGCAACTCGAGATCGGAGCTGCGCAGGGTCGCTGCGGGGAAATTGATGGTGGGGCCGGCGGCGGAGCCGATCTGGATGTAGCGCACGCGGCGGCTCTGGTGGTCGAGGCCCTTTTGTCCGATGGCGTCGAGCAGAGCTTCGGCGGGCGCGCCCCAGAGGTAGTCGAGGATGACGTCGATCTTGTGGTCGGCGAGAGCAGTGCGGAAGGCGTCGACCAGCGCGGTGCGCTCCTGGGTCAGCGAGATGACGGCATCGGCGCCGAGAGCGCGCAATTCCTCGAGGGCCTGCGGGTCGCGGCCGGTGGCGACGATGCGGGAGGCTCCGCGGCGTTGGCAGATTTGCACCGCGAGGAGCCCGGCGCAGCCGGTGGCTCCCTGGATGAGGACGCTCTCGCCGGCCTGGAAGTGGGCACGCTCGGAAAGCGCCACCGTGGACGACATCGCGGGATTCATGAG
>JBAUGH010000443.1:0-5217 GCA_049679565.1 Acidobacteriaceae bacterium | reverse complement strand
AGAAACTCCTGACGTAATTCTTTCCAGGAAGTTGTCGTATCCTGCCCGCCAGTTCCAGCTCGAACAACGCGGTGAATACCTCGGAAGAGCTCAGTTCCTGCTCCAGCTTTTCCAGGATCTCATCCATCTGCAGCGCTTCATCGGGCCGAAGCACGCTGAGCACCCGCCCATTCGAAGGCGGCTGGGGCGATTCCTCGAATAACGATGCCTCAGAGGGAGCCTCGGATGCAAATCCCTCCATCTGCTCCAGCTCCATCCGGATCGATGTCGGCAGCTCCTCCCACACATCCTCCCAGCACGAGGTCAGCTTCGCGCCCTGTTTTATCAGCAGGTTAGGCCCCCACGCGTTCCTCGTCGTTACATTGCCCGGCACCGCGAAAACCTCCCGGTTCTGCTCGAGGGCGCACCGCGCCGTCACCCGCGTCCCGCTGTTTTCTCCTGCCTCGATCACCAGCACGCCCACGCTCATCCCGCTCAGAATCCGGTTCCGCCGGGGAAAATTCTGCGGAGCCGGAAACGTCCCCAGCGGATACTCCGAAAGAATCGCCCCTCCCCGCGCCACAATCTGCTCGGCCAGCGCCTTGTTCTCCTTCGGATAAATCACATCCACGCCCGTGCCCCATACCGCGATGGTCGGCCGCTTCGCCTCGAGCGCTCCTTTATGCGCCGCCGTATCCACCCCCCGCGCCATCCCGCTCAGAATCGTCAGCCCCCGCATCGCCAGCTCGCGCGACAGCTTCGCCGCGATGCCCGTCCCATACGGCGTTGGATGCCGCGTTCCCACCACCGCCAGCGCCGGCCGCATCAGCAGCGCAGCATCCCCGCGCAGCCACAAGAGCGCCGGCGGATCGAAGATCTCCCGCAGCCGCGCCGGATACGCTTCATCCCCATACGTCACCACCGCCGCGCCGGTTCCCGCCGCTTTCTCCAGCTCCTGATCGGCCGCATGCGCCGCCTCGCCGCCGGCAATAAACTGCGCCGACTGCGCCGGCATCCCCAAACCCTCCAGCTCCGTCAGCGGCAGATCGAGCACCCGCGCCGCGCACCCGCACCGCTCCACCGCCCGCAGAATGCGCCGCGGACCCATCCCCGGCGTCATCACCAGCGCCACCCACGCATGCCGCTCCTCAAAATTAGTTGTCATCCCGACCGAAGCGGAGGGACCTGCTTTTTCCGTTGTCATCCCGACCGGAGCGGAGGGACCTGCTTTTTCACTACCAACCGGCACTCAAGTCCTCCCATGTAGGATTACTCTCTTCGATCAGTGTCACCTTCTTCTCTCGCCTCCACCGCTTGATCTGCTTTTCTCGCGCGATCGCGTTGTTCACATACTGAAATGCCTCGAACCATACCAAGCGGCTGCACTGGTAAGTGGCGGCGAATCCGTCGCACTCGCCGCTCTTGTGCTCCGCTATACGCCGCCGGATGGAATTGGTGACCCCGCAGTACAACGTGCGACTGCGGCTCGCGATCAGATACACGAAATAGGCCTGCTCCCTCGTTCCCATCCTCCGCAACCCGGCGCGCCACAAGCGCTGTCGATGGGGACCCGCTTTTTCCCATGGAACTGCCCGGAGATTAGCCGCCGCTTTCCCGCCCGGTCAAGATTACCGACGGCCTTCGCTCCCACTGCACGAACTCCCCGCATCCCTGAAACTCCTCCCCCAGTTGCTAAACTGACTCGTGGCCCAGGACCGTCTCCGCGTCTCCGCAATCCGCTTCCTCAATCCCGCGCCCCTGATGTGGAGCTTCGAGCACGACCCCGACCGCTCCCGCCTCTTCGATCGCTACGCCGTCTCCTACGACACCCCCGCCGAGTGCGCCGCCAAACTCGCCGCCGGCGATGCCGACATCGGCCTCGCCCCCGTCTCCGCCTACGCCTCCACGCCTTCGCTCCACGTGATTCCCGGCTGCGCCATCGCCTCCCGCGATCGCGTCCGCTCCATCATCCTCGTCGTCCGTCATCCCGACGGCGTCGAAGGCGTCGGCCGCGTCGCCCTCGATACCGCCTCCCGCACCTCCGCCACCTACACCCGCATCCTCTTCTCCCGCTTCTGGCAGGTGCAGCCCGCCTTCATTCCTCACCCTCCCAACCTCGACGCCATGCTCCAGGTCGCTGACGCCGCCCTCCTCATCGGCGACCCCGCGCTCTTCGCCCTCGAAGATCGCGACGCCCGCCAGCGCCGCACCGGCGAACGCCTCCTCTATCTCGACCTCGCCCACGAGTGGCACAACTTCACCGGAACCACCTGGGTCTCCGCCTTCTGGGCCGTCCGCCCCGAATCCCTTGCCTCCCCGCCCATCCGCGCCGCCCAGCTCATCGACGACTTCCAGCGCTCCCGCGACGCCGGCCTCGCCCACATCGACGCCCTCGCCGACGAGTGGTCCTCGCGCCTCCACCTCCCTCGCGTCACCGTCCACACCTACCTCTCGCAGAACATCTGGTACCTCCTCGACGACGCCTGCCTCGCCGGACTCGAGCTCTTCTACCGCTACGGCGTCGAATGCGGCGTGCTCCCCCTCGCCCCGAAGCTCCGTTTTCTCTGAAATTTCCCCTCCCTTCACAACCCTGCCCGCAAATCCCGCGTCCAGCCATCCGTGTACCTGGCGTATCTGGCAAAGGCCGCGGCCCCTTCGAAACACCATCTCATCCCCGCCTGGGTTCTCCATTTCGGAGTGGTCGGGGTCTTCCTTGTCGCCCTCATCGATTCCTCGCCCATTCCCCTCCCCGTTCCTGGCAGCACCGACGTCCTCATCCTCATCCTCGGCGCGCGCGGCCAGTGGCCCTGGCTGCTCGCCCTGCTCGGCGTCGCCGGCAGCCTCATCGGCGGCTATGCCACTTGGGAAACCGGCAGGAAGGGCGGCGAACCCATGCTCGACCGCTACGTCAGCCAGCGCTATCGCGCCCGTATTAAAGGATGGATCAAAGGTCACGGCGTCCGCAGCGTCGCCCTTGCCGCCCTCCTGCCTCCGCCCATCCCCCTGCTCCCCTTCCTCCTCGGCGCCGGAGCCCTCGGCGTCACCCGCCGCCAGCTCTTCATCGCCCTCGCCATCGCCCGCTCCATCCGTTACGGAGCCGAAGCCGCCCTCGCCATGATCTACGGCCGCGCCATCCTCCGCTGGACCAACCACTACCTCGCCGGATGGTCGAACGTCATCCTTTATTCCTTCATCGGCCTCATCGTTGCCGGCATCCTCTTCGGCATCTGGAAATACCGCCACGACCAGCACCGCCAGGATTCCAGCAACACCGAAAAAGCCCAGCCAGCCTGACCCAGGCACTGTGTACCGTGCACTGTGCACTGCACCCTATCCCCCTCACCCTGTACCCTGTAAACGTGCCGTCCATCGCCTTCCTCGAGTGCTCCCGCTGCCATTTCCACGTCTCCGCCGCCACTCCCCAAACCGTCTGCCCCGCCTGCGCCGGATCCCTCTACGTCCGCTACGATCCCGCCGCCTTCGCCCAGGCCCATAAGCCCGGCCCCGACGCCCCCGCCTCCATGTGGAGATACGCCGGCGTCCTCCCTGACGCTCCGCCCGTCACCCTCGGCGAGGGTTGGACCCCCATGCTCCCCAGCCGCCGCTATCCCGGCCTCCTCATCAAGGAAGAAGCCGACAACCCCACCGGCAGCTTCAAGGCCCGCGGCATGTCCGCCGCCGTCACCATGGCCCGTCACTATGGACTGAAGAAGCTGGCCGCGCCCTCCGCCGGCAACGCCGCCAGCGCTCTCGCCGCCTACGCCGCCGCCGCTCAAATCGAAGCCCACATCTTCATGCCCCGCGACCTCCCCATGGCCAACTACCTCGAAGGCGTCGCCTATGGAGCCCACGTCACCCTCGTCGACGGACTCATCTCCGATTGCGGCCGCCTCGTCGCCGAAGGCGCCAAGCGCGAAGGCTGGTTCGACATCTCCACCCTCAAAGAGCCCTTCCGCGTCGAAGGCAAAAAGACCATGGGCTACGAGCTCGTCGAGCAGCTTGGCTGGCGCTATCCCGAAGCCGTTTTCTATCCCACAGGCGGCGGAGTCGGCCTCATCGGCATGTGGAAAGCCTTCGAGGAAATGGAGCAGCTCGGCTGGGTCTCCGGCCGCCGCCCCAAAATGATTGCCGTCCAGGCCTCCGGCTGCGCCCCCGTGGCCCGCGCCTGGAAGGAAGGCGCCACCGCCTCCACCATGTTCGAAAACGCCGCCACCTTCGCCGCCGGCCTCCGCGTCCCCAAACCCTACGGCGACACCCTCATCCTCGAAATCGTCCAGGAGTCCGGAGGCACCGTCGTCGATCTCCCCGACGAGCAAATCCTGGCCTCACTCCTCGACTGGACCCGCCACGAAGGCCTCTTCCTCTGCCCTGAAGGCGCCACCGCCACCGCCGCCTACGACCACCTGCTCGCCACTGGATTCCTCCAGCCCACCGACCCCGTCGTCCTCTTCAATACCGGCTCCGGCCTCAAGTACATCGATGCCATCGCCGAAGCGATGCACCTCCAGCGCCCCGGAGCAAAGAAGTACCCCGAGCGCACCCCCGTCGGAGGCATCATCACCCCGCAATAACAGATCAGAACGACTAAATTTCTGGTCTGTTATACTAGTTCAGGGGACTCCCATGGCCACCTGGCAACTACAGAAGGCGAAAACTCAACTCAGCCGTTTAATTGAGGATGCCCTCCGCAAGGGCCCGCAGATCATCACGCGCCACGGCGCCGAAAAAGCCGTCGTCCTCTCGATCGAGGACTACCGTTCCCTGACCGCTCAACGACCGAACCTGCGCGATTACCTCCTCGGGGGCCCCAAAACAGAGAGCTTCGAAATCCCCCGCGAGAACGACTCTGGCCGCGACGTCCAACTGTGACCGCACAGTTCCTGCTCGACACCAATATCCTGTCCGAAACACGACGAAAGCTGCCAAACCACGGCGTCCTTCGTTTTCTTGCAGACGCGGACCCTTCGCTGCTCCGTCTCAGCGTTCTCACCATTGGCGAATTGCAAAAAGGCATTGCCCTCAAGCGCGCCTCCGATGCGGAGATGGCGCAACGGCTCGCCGCCTGGCTCGAAGGCCTCGAGGCCACGTTCGCCGGACAAATCCTCGGCATCGACCGAGCCGTCGCCAGCCGCTGGGGCGAGTGGTCCGCACAGAGGCCAAGGCCGGTCGTCGATACCCTGTTAGCAGCCACCGCCCACGTCCATCAGCTCACCCTCGTCACCCGCAATACCGTCGACG
>JBAUGH010000442.1:0-4209 GCA_049679565.1 Acidobacteriaceae bacterium | reverse complement strand
GGGTGAACTGGTCGACATTCCAGATGCCGTAGAGGGCGGGCTTGGCTTTGCCGGGGCCGTAGAGCTTCCATTCCTGGCGGGTGCCCCAGGCATTCACAGCGATCAGCCAGAGGGCGAAGAGCGTCAGGAGCACGGAGGCGATGCGGTTGGCGCGCGGTGAGCGGAAGAGCGGCGCTTGCGGGGCAGGGCTGGCGGTCCGGTTGAGCAGGAAGAAATTGACGAGGCGGCGGAACTGCGGCGCAAGGAGCAGGAGCGCGATGAGGATGAGGTGGAAAGAAAGCAGTTTGACCGGGACGTCGTAGGTCATGTTGAGAAGGAAGACGTAACTCATGTCGGCGAGAGAGATGAGAGCGCCGAGGGTGACGGTGCGCGGGACGAAGAGCAGCAGGCCGCCGATGAGCTCCAGGCAGCCGGCGGCGATCTCGTAATGCTGCGAGGCGCCGACGGAGGACCAGAGGACGCCCATGGGAGAGAAGTCGCCGTAAGGCTTGACGAGGGTGAAGAGTGAGGGGAAAGACATCTGGAGAGGAACTGTTTTGGCGAAGCCGTAGGTGAGCATCTGACCAGCGAGCGCGAATCGCAGAAAGAGCAGGAACCAGCGGTGCAGGGTTGGGTAGCTGGTCCGGCGGCGGTCGAGGAGCGACCAGAGCGCGGTGGCGGCGATGGAGACGACGAGAAGGCAGGTGAGGAGGATAAAGTCGACAGTTTTGTCGCCGCTGCCGCTGCCGGTGAAGACCAGCGGCGTCCTGATATGGAAGATGTGGGAGGCCGTGAAGGTGACGATCTCTCGCCAGGGAGGGATGCCGGAGGGATCGGGGAAGTCGATGAGGGGATTGGCGAGGAGCGAAGTGATGATCTGGGTGGAGAGGCAATAGAGGCCGAAGTAGACGAAGCAGAAGCGGAAGGCGATGAGGGTGGAGAGGGTCCACGGCTGGAGCGCGGCGGCGGCCGGGGCGGGACCGAGGGCGGTGGGTGCAGCCATATGCGGAATCTCTGCTGGGCAGATTCGGGTACGTTGCCGCGGCGATGGGGGAATCGAGTGGCGGAGGGGATTGGGAAATGATCGACTAAAAGGGCGAGCGGCGCAAACGCGGGGGCCGCGAGGATCAGGCGGGGACTTCCGATTCGGCTGTGAGTTCGGTAAGCGGGGGGAGTTGCTGAAGCCCGGCGCGAGCCTCGAGGTCGCGGCGCAGCTGAACAACATCGTGGAACTGGAGGGCATGGAGGCCGAGGCGGAGGGCGGCTTCGACGTTGACCTGTTTGTCGTCGAGGAAGAGAGCGTCTTCGCGGCGGACGTGGAGCTGCTCGCAGGTGAAGGCGTAGATGGCGGGGTCGGGTTTGGCGAGGCCGAGCTCGCAGGAGAAGGTGAGGTGGGTGAAGCGGGCGAGCCAGCCGAACTCCTGGCGCATGGCGCGGGCGATCTCGAAGGGCATATTGGAGAGGATGGCGGTGGCGAAGCCGGCGTGCTGGAGGGCGGCGGCCCAGGCGAGCATGGGCTTCTGAAGGCGGGTGGTCCACATGAGGACATCGTTTTCGACGAGGGCGTGAATTTGGGCGGTGGTGAAGGCGCGCCCGACGGTGTCGCCAAAGCGGCGCCAGAAGGTGGGGCCGTCGAGGCGGCCGAGGTCGTAGTCGTGGCGATCATGCCAATAATGCTGCTCGAAGGTGGCGGAATCGATGGCGGCGATGTCGAGGAGAGCCTGGTGGGCGGCGGGGGCGGGGCGGCAGAGGACTTGGCCGTAGTCGAAGATGACAGCGCGCATAACAGCAGGGTACAGGGTGCAGGGTACAGGCAGGGCTGGTAGCCGGTAGCTGGTGTGGGCGCACCAGGTTTGCCTCCGACTCTATATGCAAAGATGAGGCGTGCGGTTTTCGGCGAGGACGGCGTGGGATGGGTCGGAGACGCGGCTGGCGCGAGCGCTGTGGAAGCGGCGGACTGCGGGCGAGGAGATTCTCGATCTGACGGCGTCGAATCCGACGCGGTGCGGATTTGCTTACGACGAGGCGGCGATTCTGGGGGCGCTGGCGGATCGGCGGGCGATGGTCTACGATCCGGATCCGCGAGGGATGGTGCGCGCGCGGGAGGCGGTGTGCCGGTACTACGCGGAGCGGGGTGCGGAGGTAGGGCCGGAGCAGATTTTCCTGACGACCAGCACGAGCGAGGCGTATGGGTGGGTGTTCCGGCTGCTGTGCGATGAGGGCGATGAGGTTCTGATCGCGCAGCCGAGCTACCCGCTGGTCGATTTTCTGGCGCAGATCGAGGATGTACGGCTGGTGCCGTATCCCCTGCTCTACGACCATGGATGGCAGATCGATTTTGCGGAGCTGCGGGCGCGGGTAACGCCGAGGACGAAGGCGATTGCGGTGGTGCACCCGAATAATCCGACAGGGCACTTTACGAAGGCGGGGGAGCGGCGGGAGCTGGAGCGGATTTGTGAGGAGCGCGGGCTGGCGCTGATACTCGACGAGGTGTTTCTCGACTACTCCTGCGCGGGGGGCGAATCGCCGCTTCGCGGCCAGGACAATCGTAAGGACGGAATGAGCTTCGCCACTGGGGTACATCCGTGTCTGACGTTTGTGCTGAGCGGGATCAGCAAGATTGCGGCGCTGCCGCAGATGAAGGCCGCGTGGATTGCAGCCTTCGGGCCGGAGCGGGAGCTGGGTGAGGCTCTGGGGCGGTTGGAGGTGGTGGCCGATACTTTCTTGTCGATGAATGCGCCGGTACAGTGTGCGTTGCCGGCGTGGCTTGAGGGGTGCAAGTCCCTGCAGGAGCAGATTCGCGCACGGACTGCGACGAATTTGCGGCATTTGGATCAGGAGTTGTTACAATTCCCGGCGGTCACGCGGCTGGCGGTGGAGGCGGGGTGGTATGCGGTGCTGCGGGTTCCGGCGCTGGGGCGGGATGAGGATCTGGCGGTGCGGCTGGTGGAGGAGCGCGGGGTGAGCGTGCATCCGGGATATTTTTTCGGGTTTGCAGGGGAGGGGTGGCTGGTGGTGAGCCTGCTGACGCCGGAGGAAGAGTTCCGGAGGGGCGTGGAGGCGATTGGCGCGCTGTTTGCGCAGGCGGGGACGAGCGCGTAGGCTGTTGGTCCCGTCACCGCGGATGTTTTCCACAGCGTCTGGGGAACGTTTCAAGAATCCTGCTGGTCCTTCCATGAATCTGCCTGGCTGAGACGTCCTTGCCGCTCGCGCAGCGGCAGGGTTGGTGAGATGCGGAGGTTTTCCGGCGATTCCTGCGCGCAAGGAGCGGCGTATGCCAGGCAAAACCGTTCTCGTCACCGGCGCTTCACAAGGCATTGGCGCGGCGATTGTCCGGGCGTTTCTGGATCGCGGCTATTGCGTGGTGGCGACGTCGCGGAGTGTTTCGAAGGCGGGGTTCGCGGCCTCTTCCCAACTGGCGCTGGTGGATGGGGACATCGGTGAGGCGGCGACGGCGGAGAACGTGGTGCGGACGGCGGTCGATGCGTTCGGCTCGATCGACCATGTTGTGAACAACGCTGGCATTTACACATCCAAAGCCTTTACGGACTATACGGCGGAAGATTTTCAGGCTTTGGTGTCAACGAACCTTGGCGGATTCCTCTGGATCACGCAGCTTGCCGTGAAGCAGATGCTGGTGCAGGGCAGGGGCGGCAGCGTCACCACGATAACGGCTTCGCTCGCCGATAACCCTATCGCGGGCGTTCCGGCGTCGGTCGCGATGATCACCAAGGGTGGTCTGAATACGGCGACGCTGAGCCTGGCGAATGAGTATGCGAAGGAGCGGATCCGCTTTAATGCGGTCGCACCGGGGGTGGTGGACACTCCGCTGCACAGGAAGGGACCGAACGACGTGGTGCAGGCGCGCTCGGCGATGGGGACCGTGTCAGAGCCGAAGGACATCGCGGAGGCGGTGGTGTATCTGGCGGAAGCCGGCCATGTAACCGGGGAGGTGCTGCACGTGGACGATGGTGCGCATTTGGGCCGGTGGTGAGCGCCGGCCAGCCGGGCGGGGCGGAACGCCGGCTCAAGGAGTTCGGGATCGAGCTGCCGGCAGCGCCAACGCCGTTCGGCACATATGTCGAGACCGCGCAGACGGGGAATCTGCTGTTCTTCAGCGGGATGTTGCCGGTTGTGGATCACAAACCAAAGTATGTGGGACGGGTGGGTGCGGAGCTGGATGCCGAGGTGGGACGGGATGCTGCGCGCACAGCGGCGCTGGTGGTGCTG
>JBAUGH010000441.1:0-2953 GCA_049679565.1 Acidobacteriaceae bacterium | reverse complement strand
ATGTGCGCGAGGAAGCTGGTGCAGGAGATATAGTTCGGATCGAAGAAGCGATGGCCCTCGTAGCGGCCGTCGGCTATTCCCCGCAGATAGTCCTGCTGATCCTCGGGAGTGAGGAACGCGCTGAGATGGTGATCGAACCACCAGGTGATTTTGGGAGACGGCGAGTATTTGAAATCGACGATCGCATTCTCATCGCCGGTGAAATCGGCCTCGTTGAACAGGGCGCCGGCGCGATGGACCAGGCCGCAAAACTCGTATTCAGCGTCCGGGCAGATACACTCCCGATGAAAGCGGCTGAATAACGAAGCCGAGCACGCGCCGTCGAAACACTTATCGTGATAGAAAACCCGCACCTTCAAGACGAACCTGCCCCCGGGTTCCGCCGGCAGGCGAGCGCCGGTCGGGAATCTCTTAGCTTACCGGGTAGGGGCGCGGTGTCAAGCCACGATGGGCATTTGCCCGGCATTGCCTGGTTCGGATATCGTCGAATCAGCAGCATGCGCGCTGTTTTCCCCAGTTCGCGGTTCGCCTGGGCCCGGGTGCTCAGCGTTTTCTGTATCGCGCTCGTCCTCATGAGCGGCGCGATTCAGGTCGCGCATTTCCACGCCAACGGCCAGGCCGACCACGACTGCTCTCTCTGTCTGGCCGCGCACCAGATAGCCCATGTGGCCGCGCCCATCACCCTGCAACTCAGCAGCGTGATCGTGGCCGCGGTGGTCGTGCCGCGCACCCTCGAGCGCCCCCGCCCCGCTGTTGGCTTCCACCTCATCAGCCGCCCTCCGCCCTCGCCTGGCGCCTCCCTCGCTTAATCGTTTCAGGCTCAGGACTCAGTTCATCCCCCTTCAGGAGGGTTGTGTATGCGCAGCTGGCTGCGTTGCAAGGCTGTTTTTCCCGGCGTTCTCTTCATCATGGGTTCCCTTTGCGCCCCATCTCTGTTCGCGCAGACCGGAGCCGGGATCATCACGGGAACGGTCACCGATCCTACCGGCGCCGTCATTTCCGGCGCCAGAGTCACGATCGAGAACCCGGTCAGCCAATACGAACGCTCCGCGACGGCGGACGCCTCGGGCCATTTCCAGTTCCCCAATGTGCCCCTGAACAGCTACCACCTGGCTGTCAGCGCCCCTGGCTTCGCCGCGTATGCCTCCGATGTCAGCGTGAGGTCGACCAATCCCGTCACCGTCCCCGTCACCCTCTCGATCGGGGCCGCCGCGACCACTATCGAGGTGACCGGCCAGGACCTTGTCAATAACGCCGCCAGCATGGATACCGACATCGACCGCAAGGCGTTTGCCGAGATTCCGCTCGAAAGCCAGTCCTCGGGCCTCAGTTCCCTCGTCACCCTGTCCTCGCCGGGCGTCACCGCGGACTCGAACGGCATGTTTCACGGGCTCGGCGATCACGCGGAAAACTCGTTCTCGGTGGATGGCCAGCCCATCACCGACCAGCAGAGCAAGGCCTTCTCCAACCAGCTCCCCGACTCGGCTGTGCAGTCCATGCAGGTGATCGAGGGCGCGCCGCCGGCCGAATATGGGGACAAGACCAGCCTCGTCATCCAGGTCACGACGCGCTCCGGCCAGGGCGTCACCAAACCCACCGGGCAGATCTACGCCTCCTACGGCTCCTTTGGATCGGCCTCCGGCGGCTTCGACCTCGGCTACGGCAAGCAGAACTGGGGCAACTTTCTTTCCGTCGACGGCCTCGACACCGGGCGCTTCCTCGATTCTCCGGAGTTCGCCGTCTTCCACGACAAGGGCAATGAGGAAAACATCTTCGACCGCATCGATTACCAGATCAGCCAGGCGAACTCCCTGCACCTGAACCTGAACTACTCGCGCTCCTGGTTCCAGACGCCCAATACGTACGACAACGTCAACCCGGGCGGGGTGAATCTGGCCGGCGCGGTGGTGCCTGGGCCGACCGATCAGCGCTCGCGCATCGGGACGTTCGACATCGCGCCCAGCTACACCCGCATCATCAGCCCCAAATCGGTATGGAACCTGGTGGCTTACGCCCGCAAGGACGATTACCACTACTACCCCAGCGGCGATCCGCTGGCCGACCTTGGCCCGGTGCAGCAGCAGAGCGTCGGCCAGGATCGCAGCCTGGCCAACGACGGCGTGCACACCGATATTTCCTATGTGCGCGGCCCCAATAACATCAAGCTGGGAGCTGAGTATTACTCGACCTTTCTCGACGAGAGCGACACCCTGGGCATTATCTCGCCCACCTATCTCGATTCCCTCGGCTGCATGACCGGCAATGTCCCCACCGCCGCTCCCTGCACCACCCTTTACCCCTACGATCTGACCCGCGGGGGCCATGCTTATAACTTCCTCGGCCACACCGATGTGAAGGAGCTTTCGCTTTACGCCGAGGACCAGATCACTGCGGGTAACTGGCTGTTCAACGTGGGCATCCGCGGCGATCTGTATGACGGCTTGTCCGACGCGAGCCAGGCGGAGCCGCGGCTGGGCGGTTCCTACAGCGTGAAAAGGACGCACACCGTGCTGCGCGCTTCCTACGCGCGCACCCTGGAGACGCCCTTCAACGAAAACCTGGTGCTCTCCAGCCACGGCTGTCTGAACCCGATCGTCAATCCGCTGCTGGACTGCCAGGCGGGCAACTCCGGAGCGCTCTCGCCGGGCACGCGCAACGAGTACCACGCGGGCCTGCAGCAGGTGTTCGGCGCGCACTTCGTGGTGAGCGGGGAGTACATCTGGAAGTACACCAACAACGCCTACGACTTCAGCGTGCTGGGGAATACGCCCATCACCTTCCCTATTGAATGGGATAAGTCGAAGATACCCGGCTTCGCGCTGCGGGCCAACGTGACGCCGGTGCACGGCTTCAGCGCCTACGCGGTGATGTCGTCGGTGGCGGCGCGCTTCTTCCCGCCGCAGGTGGGCGGAGCGGGAGCCACGGTCGGCCAGGCGGGGCTGCCCTTCCGCAT
>JBAUGH010000440.1:0-8677 GCA_049679565.1 Acidobacteriaceae bacterium | reverse complement strand
GACGAGCATGTCTATAAGGTTGTCGATGCCATCGATGCCGTCGCGAAAGAGACCGGCAAATCCGTCCCTCAGATCGCTCTCAACTGGCTCCTCCAGCGCCCCACCGTCTCCAGCGTGATCCTCGGCGCCCGCAACGAAGAGCAGTTGAAGCAGAACCTCGCCGCCGCCGACTTCAACCTCACCCCTGAACAGGTTGCCCGGCTCGACGCCGCCAGCGAACTCCCGCCCCCGTATCCTTACTGGCACCAGCGCGGCAGCACCAGCTTCCGCAACCCGTCTCCGGTCCGCCTCTACGGCCAGTACGCGCCGGACAAATCGTAACTAAAATTCCATTTACCGCAACATCGTTTCGGGAACAGAAAAAGCGCGGCTTGCCCCGCGCTTTTTCCTGCAGCCTGTAACCTCGAAATCTCACGCAAAGGGATTTTCCAGCGACGCACTCGCCGGCGTCAGCAACTCCGCACCATCCGCGGTGACGTGCATATCGTCTTCCAGCCGCACCCCGAATTCTCCCGGAATATAAACCCCCGGCTCGTCACTGAAGATCATCTGCGCCTGCATTCGCGGCGCCCGATCCCACCCGTACATATCGTTCTTCACCAGATAGGGCCACTCATGCATGTCCATCCCGATCCCGTGCCCCACGCGATGCGAGAAGTATTTGAACCCCGGCCCATATCCGGCATCCACAATCACCTGCCGCGCCGCCGCATCCACGCTCGCCAGCTCCACGCCCGGCCGCGCCTGCTTCAGCGCCGCCTGTTGCGCCCGATGCACCACATCGAACACGGATCGCATCTTCTCCGTCGGCCTCCCCAGCACAAACGTCCGCGTAATGTCCGATGTGTACCCCTCCACCTCGCACCCATCGTCCACCATCAGAATCGTGCCCTCCCGAATCGTCTGCACCTGCCGCGATCCATGCGGATTCGCCGTAAATGTTCCGATGTTCAAACTCGCCTCGCCCGGCAGCCCGGTCTTTGCATACGCCGCCTGCACCAGCCCGTGCACGTCGACGGTGGTCATGCCCTCCTGTAGCGACTCGTACACTGCCCTGTAAACCGCCAGCGTCGCCGCGCCCGCCACCCGCACGCACTCCACTTCGTGCGCCGTCTTGATCATGCAGCAGCCCGCGGTCACCGGCGTCGCCACCACCATCTTCAATTGCGGCGCCGCCTGTGCCAGGCTGTCCGCAAAGACCCACTTCATCTCCTCGTCCAGCCCCACGGTGCCCGTCGCGACGCCGTGATCCCGCAGCCCCCGCGCGGTCAGCGCAAACGGACTTTCGTCCTCCTGCCATGTCAGCACATCCGCGTCCGTTCCAAACGGCCCTGCACTCAGGAGCTCATGCGCCCGCGCCGCCTCAAACGCCGGACAAACGACAAACGGCTTCGCCCGTGCCGGAATCACCAGCGCCCACAACCGCTCCCCGCCGTTCAGCCCGATGTTCGCGAAGTATTTCGAACTGGTCGCATCGTTCGCCAGCACAATAGCGTCGATTCTGTTCGCGGCCATCAGTTCCTTCGCCCGCTCGATCCGCGACCTCCGCTCCGTATTCGTAAACGGAGCCACCCGTCCTGCAAATGAAGGCAGAGCCGCAATCGGCCCCGGCACCGCAGCCGCATCGCCCTCCGCAAAAGAGGGCAGGGAACCAGTCCCCATCGACGCCGCTCCAGCCACCCCGGCCCCCCGCAAAAACGCTCGCCTCGAAACCATGCCTGCTCCTTTCCCAGCACTCCGGAACTCAGAAGAAAAGTACAACGAGAGTAGCAAAGGTTGGCCTCGGTCTTGCTGACCGGCTCTTCGCTACGGCCACCGGGTACCGGTTGCCGTTACACTATTCCCCACCATGAAAGCTCGCCTCGCCACGTTCCTTCTGACCGTCGCGGTGCTGCTGCCGGCCGCCCACGCTCGCGTCACCTCCATCGAACTCCTCAGCGGCACTCCCGTCCTCAACGGGCAGTCCTTCGGCGCCGCTGGCCCCTACGAGGAGATCACCGCCCGCGTCCACTTTGCCGTCAATCCCGACGATCCGCACAACCGCATCATCGTCGACCTCGACAAGGCCCCCCGCAACGCTCAGGGGGAAGTCGAATTCTCTGCCGACCTCTTCCTCCTCCGCCCCGTCAACGGCGGCAACCACGCGCTCCTGCTTGAAATCCCCAACCGCGGCGCCAAAGGCATTCTCCGCATCGTCGATGGCGGCACGCCCGCTGCGCTCCCCACTACCGCCGAAAACTTCGGCGACCGCTGGCTCCTCGACCAGGGCTACACCTATGCCGCCCTCGGCTGGCAATGGGACGCGCCTGGCCTCCGCGGCAACCTCCGCCTCTACGCCCCCGTCGCCACCGACCACGGCCAGCCCATCACCGGCCTCCTCCGCGACGACTTCACCCCCGTCGTTGCCACCAGCCAATGGCCTCTCGGCCACATCATCGAGGGCCGCGTCGGCGGCACCGAATATCCCCCCATGAACGCCGCTGACCCCCGCAACACCCTCACCGTACGCGTCACCCCGGACGGCCCACGCACCGTCATCCCCCGCGCTCAATGGAGCATCGGCATCTTCGCCGGCGGGATGAATCACACCAACTACATCTTTCTCAACTCCGGCTTCCAGCCAGGCCGCATCTACGAGCTCGTCTACACCGTCAAAGATCCCGTCGTCGCCGGACTAGGATTCGCCGCCGTCCGCGATTTCGTCTCCTGGCTCAAATCCGCGCCAGGCGCGGCGCCCGCACCCATTGCGCCGGTGAAATTTGCCTACGCCGCCGGCATCTCCCAGTGCGGACGCTTCCTCCGCGACTTCCTCTATGAAGGCTTCAATCAGGATGAATCCGGCCACAAGGCCCTCGACGGCGTGCTCGCCCACGTCGGCGGCGCTGGCCGAGGCAGCTTCAATTACCGCTTCGCCCAGCCCTCGCGCGACTCCGAGCCCATGTCCTCCATCTTCTGGCCCACCGACATCTTCCCCTTCACCGACCAACCCGAAAAGGATCCGGCCCATCCCCACGCCGCTCCGGAAGGCCTTCTCGACCGCGCGCGCCAGCAAAATGCCGTCCCCAAAATTTTCTTCTCCCACACCTCCTTCGAATACTGGGGACGTGCCGTCTCCCTGATCCACACCACCGCCGACGGCAAACGCGACGCGCCCATCGGCCCCAACGTCCGCATCTACTTCTTCGCCGGCCTCCAGCATTTCTCCGGCCCCTTCCCGCCCCAAAAAGGAATCGGCCAACTTGCCAGCCAGAACCTCGAATCCTTTCTCCCCATCCGCTGGTTCTGGCGCGCCATGATCGTCAACATGAACGCCTGGGTTCAGCAGGGGACTGCGCCTCCGCCCTCCGCCTACCCGCACATCGCCGACGGCACCCTCGTCCCCCGCGACCAGTTGGCATTTCCCGCGATCCCCGGGATCCACCCGCCCGACAATTACACCGAAGCCTTCCACCTCGACTTCGGCCCCAACTGGCAAACCACGCGCATCCTCACCCTCCAGCCGCCCATCGTTGGCGCGCCCTTCCCCATCCTCCTCCCGCAGGTGGATAAGGACGGCAACGCCCGCGCCGGCATTCATCTCCCCGAGATCACCGTCCCGCTCGCCACCTATACCGGCTGGAACCTCCGCGACCCCTCGACCGGCGCCCCGGAAGAGCGCGTCTCCTTCCTCGGCTCGTATTTCCCCTTTGCCAAAACCGAAGTCGAGCGCAAAGCCGACAGCGACCCGCGCCTGTCAATTCAGGAACGCTACTCCAGCCGCGACGACTATCTGGCCCGCTACAAAAAAGCCGTCGACGACCTGGTCAGTCAACGCCGGATCCTCCCCGAAGACGCCCCTGACCTGATGCAACAAGGCGCCGCCGAATGGGACTACGCGACGAAGTGAACACAGCCGCCTGTCCCCTCCCGGCCCAGGCTCCCGGCCTCCCGCTGACCTGCTATACTCAAGCGTTGCGGGCAAGCCCGGAAAGGCCTCTTTTTCCGGCTATTTGCCCCAAATTCCCGCGATACAAGCGATTCACCGAGGTTTCCATGTCCGGCCATTCCAAATGGGCGACCATCAAGCATAAAAAGGGTGCGCTCGACGCCAAGCGCGGCAAGATTTTTACCCAGCTGATCAAGGAAATCACCATTGCCGCCAAGTCCGGCGGCGACCCCGACGGCAATCCTCGCCTGCGCAGCGCCATCGCTGCGGCCAAGGCTGAGAACATGCCCAACGACAACATCAAGCGCGCAATCCAGCGCGGCACCGGCGAGCTTCCCGGCGCTACCTACGAAGAGATCGCCTTTGAAGGCTACGGTCCCGGCGGCGTTGCCCTCATCGTCGAAGCCACCACCGACAATCGCAACCGCGCGGTCAGCGAAATCCGCCACACCTTCGCCAAACACGGCGGCAACCTCGGCGAGCCCAACTCCGTCCGATTCATGTTCCACAAGAAGGGCGTCATCGCCATCGCCAAAGATGCCGCCGACGAAGAAAAGCTCATGAACATTGTCCTCGAATCCGGCGGCGAGGACCTCAACGACGAAGGCGACACCTGGGAAATCATCACCGACACCGCCAGCTACGAAGCCGTCGCCCAGGCCGTCCGCGATGCGAAGATCGAAACTGTCATGTCTGAGATCACCATGGTCGCCTCGACCTATACCAAACTCGAAGGCCCCGCGGCCGCCCAGATGGTGCGCCTGCTCGAAGCGCTCGAAGGCCACGACGACGTCAACAACGTCTACTCCAATTTCGACATGGACGCGAAGCAGCTCGAGGAAGTCACCAGCTAGGTCGCCCCGGCGTCCGATTGCTTGTGGGCCGCCGCCTGGCGGCCCTTCTCATGATTGGGAGAATCTGAGCAGGATGAAAACTCGCCGTTTCGCTCCTCCGCTGGTTGCGCTGTCTCTGCTGCTGTGGCTCGCCATCCTCGCCCCCGCCTTCGCCCAAACCGCCCCCCTCTCCGCCGTCGACGCTCCCGCCCGCGCTACCCTCGCCCAGCGTCCCTGGGCCTTCACCCCTTTCTTCCAGGGCGGTGAAGGCGTCGGCGCCCGCTATGGATTCACCTTCACCGCCGCGGGCCTTCGCATCGGCAAGGTCATCACCGGCCAGCACCTCGGCAGTTTCCTCCGCGGCCGGTTCGAATTCGACAGCGAGATCATGCCCTACTGGCAGGCCTTCACCCCGCCGCCCCACTCGATGACCGCCTCCGTCTACGATCCCAGCGCCGGCCTCAGCTACACGGAAACCTACCAGGTCGGCGGGGGCACCTTCACCGGCGCCAGCCTCACCCCCGTCATCCTCCGCTGGGACTTCAAGCCCGGCCGCCGCTTCGCCCCGTATTTTCAGGCCGCGGGCGGCCTCATCTACACCACCCACAAGTTTCCCCCTGACACCCTTGTCCCCCACGGAACCCCCGGCGGCACCAGCGTCTTCAACTTCTCCCCCCAGGGCGGATTCGGCGTCCGCTACTTCCTCCGCTCCGGCCGCTCTATCGACATCGAGGGCAGCGGCGTTCATATCTCCTCCGCCTCCCTCGGCGACCGCAACCCCGGGGTCAACGCCAGCGTCCAGTTCCAGATCGGCTACACCTTTTGGAGGTAGCCCCGCCCTAAATGGGGATGCTCCATCCGCCCCCCCGAAGCGGTAACTTAGAAGAGGTAAGTCCGCCTCATGGCCGCCTCATCCCCCAGCTCCGACGCCCTCATCGAGTGCGTTCCCAACTTCTCTGAAGGCCGCCGTCCCGAGGTGATCGAGGCCATCGTCGCCGCCATGAAGATCGACGGCGCCCACCTCCTCGATTACTCCCTCGACTCCGATCACAACCGCTCCGTCGTCACCCTCGCCGGCTCGCCCGCCGCTGTCGTCGAAGCCGCCATCCGCGCCGCCGGCCGCGCCGCCGATCTCATCGACCTCACCTCCCAGGAAGGCGTTCACCCCCGCATCGGCGCTGCCGACGTCATCCCCTTCGTCCCCATCCGCGGCATCTCCCTTGAGCAGTGCGCGCTCCTTGCTCGCCAGGCCGGCGCCGAAATCTGGAAGCGCTATCAGGTCCCCGTCTACTTCTACGAAGCCGCTGCCGCCCGTCCTGACCGCGCGATGCTCGAAGAGGTCCGCCGCGGCCAGTTTGAAGGCCTGCGGGATGCTGTTCTCCGCGAGCCGGCCCGCCGCCCCGATGTCGGCGGTCCCGCTCTCCATCCCACTGCCGGAGCCTCCGCGGTCGGCGCGCGCCGTTTCCTCATCGCCCTCAACCTCTACCTCGATACTGCCGACGTCGCCATCGCCCGGGCTATCGCCCGCGACATCCGCCAGTCCGGCGGAGGACTGGCCGGCGTCAAAGCCATGGGCGTCTCCGCCCACGGCCAGGCCCAGGTCTCCATGAACCTCACCGACTTCACCCGCACCCCGGTCGGCCAGGTCTTTGCCGCCGTGAAAGAGAAGGCTCGCCGCCACGGCGCCGCTCCCGCCAGCGCCGAATTGATCGGCCTCATCCCCGAGGCTGCCCTTGAGCAGAACAGCGAGTGGCTGCGTCTCCTCAGTGACTTCGATCCCGGGCAGAAGGTCCTCGAGCGCCGCCTCGAGCACCCCCTCCCCTGGCCCGAAATCGCATAGGGAAGCAGCGCGGGAGCACCGGAAGTTGTATCCACACGCCGCGCGGCGACCGTGCCAGGTCGTAAAATGAGAAGGAAGCGAAATCCCGGCCCGCAGGCGAACCTTTCGCCCCCAACTCGGGTCCAATCCTTCATCGGAAGTCGCACAGGAGTTGTTCACAGGTGAAATTCAGCAAGCTTTCTCCGTTTAGCATCGTTGCCGCCGCCGCTTTGGCACTGGTCCTTGCCGCCCCCGCGCGCGCCGCCCAGATCGATACCGACGCCCGCTCGGCCATTCCCCACGATGTCCAGCAGCTCATCGTTATCGACTACAACGTCATGCAGAATTCGCCTGCCGCCCTCAACCTCAAGGCCCGCGTTCTGCCTCCCGAGCTCAAGCAGCTCGAGACCGCGCTCCAGCATTCCGGCTTCAATGAGAACCAGGACGTCGAAGTGCTCGCTTTTGCCGCGTACCGCACCGGCTCCAGCGGCGACGACATCCACGTGGTCGGCATCGCCCAGGGCCAGTTCCAGGTCAGCGACATCCTCGCCGGCTTCAAGGCCCACAAGATCAAGGCCACCATGATCCGCAACAACGCCATTTATCCGATGGGCTCGAGCGGGATGGTCGTTACCTTCCTCAACCCCACCACGATGCTGTTCGGCTCGAACGACGACATCAAGCCAGCGCTCGACTGCCGCGACGGCCTCCAGCCCAGCTTCCTGACCAACCAGGACATGCTCTCCGCCATGCAGCAGGTGGACTCCGCGCCGCTGTGGAGCATCCTCGACCAGAAGGGCACGCAGTTCATGATGCACTCGCTGCTCGGCCAGGCCAGCCAGCTTACCGACTACGAGACCGTCCGCAAGCGCCTCATGAGTTCCAGCTACACCATGGATTTCACCAACGGCGTGAAGTTCACCCTCTTCGTCAACACCTCCGATACCCTGACCGCCGCAACCATGTCCTCGCTGCTGAACGCGGCTGCGATGTATGAGAAAGTCAGCGGCACTCCGGTCGAGCAGCAGGCGATCGACGCGACCACGATCGACTCCACCGCGGGGGTCCTCAGCGTGAAATTCGTGGCCTCCGACAGCCAGTTCAGCACCCTGCTCCAGTCCCCGCTCTTCCAGAACGTGGTGCATTAGGAACAGGCGTCCGGATTAGTTCACAGTGCTCAGTGGACGGTTCACAGTGCTCAGTCCGCCGTTCACCGTGCTGCGGGGCACCCCCCTGGGTGGTCCTGCGCCGGGGCTTTGGAATATTGGGATTGGCGGGGTTGGCGAGTTTGACAGCCCTAGGTGGAGCCGGGTGCTGGGGGCTGGGAGCCGGGGCTGGATCGGTGCACAGTGCTGCGGGGCACCCCTCGGCGACTGCCTGGAGGTCGGGGATGGATTGGCCGGGGTGGCGGTCGAGCCATTCGGCCTGAGCGGCGCGACGTTCATCCTGCTCCACCAGTTCGCGGCAGGGCTGACAGCGGGCGCCACGGTCGGGACCCTGGCAGAGGGAGGCGCCGGAGGGGCAGGGACGCGGGGCGTGGGGGTCGGGAAGGCCGGCGGCAAGGGCGGCGGCGGTTTCTTCGGATTCGCGGCGTTTTTTCTCTTCCTTCAGCTCATCGATGTGCTCCTTCTCACGCCAGTACTGAGGGGCATACTCTTCGTTAATTTCCTCTTCGGTGAGCCAGCCGGAGGGAGGCAGGTCGGCGTTGGAGGTGGGGAGGGGGACGCCGAGGCGGCGGCACTGTTTTTCGTAGTTGAATTTATGGAACGACCACACGGGCTCGAAGGGCTCGAATTGTTGTTCGGGGCCGAGGGGCTGGCCATCGGGACTGAGGGTGACTTCGGTGATGGGCTGGCGGACGGGCTCTTCTTTCGGTTCTTTGGGGCGGGCGGCCACACGGCGAGGGAGGGTCTGGGAAGCGACGTGGCAGATGTAGGCGAGGCTGCGGGCGTCGGACGCGGGCAGCTCGCCGGTAAGCAGGCCATGGGCGGCCTGGGTGAGAAGGAGCTGGATAGAGGCGTGGTCCTCAAGGAGGGGAAGGGCGATTTTGCCGCCCTTTGGGGGGCACTTTGGGTAGCCGTGGTTCTGGTGGGTGAAGCA
>JBAUGH010000439.1:0-6727 GCA_049679565.1 Acidobacteriaceae bacterium | reverse complement strand
GATCACGATGGCCTGATCGGGAGCGGAACTGAAAATCTCGCGGGTGTAGCGGACGCCGCCGGCGGTGAAAACGACGCTGGCGACAGCGCGCTCCAGGTCCAACTGCAGACGGTAATCGCTGGCGAAGCCGGGATCGTCGAAGTCGAGCCAGAGATCGCCGAGGGTCTGGTAACAAGGCAGGCGCGGTGGAATCGCGATCATGTCGCTGGCGGCCATGGCCTCGGCTTCTGCGACGCGGCCGTCGAACAGCAGTTTGCGGATGGCGGGGACGGCCTGGCCGGCGCGCGGATTGTTGCGATCGCGCTTCTCGCCGATCCACACGGTTTCTTCGTTGAGCTGGATGCGCTCGTGGACCAGCTCGCCGAAGATCATGGCGCCGAGGCGGCCGTTGCCCACTGGAATGGCGTGCTGCCAAAGGTCGGCGGGCTGCGCGAAGAAAAGGCGGCGAGGCCGGCCGTTTTGGCCGGTAGAAGAAGACTGGGCGAACGCCGCCGTTCCAGTCGAGCGCAGGGCCGCGGCCGCCAGTGCAGCGTCGCGCAGAAACCGGCGGCGGCTGTAGCCTCCTGCAATGCAGCAATGGCGAAGACGGTTCAAGGAGCGCTTTCCGGGGGGTGGAATGTCGAGGGGATCGGAGACTTCATGAACACGAAGCACACGCAAGCAGAATGCTTGATGGAAGGACGAGATCGCAAGCGCACGGGCCGGGATGCGGGATGGCGCATCATTATGCGGAGATTTTGCGGGGGACATTTTTGGTTATGCTCAGCAGGATGCAGGGTTCTGCTCAACGCTCTACAACGACGAGCCTGTGCTGCGCCATCAACTGGCTCTCGCTCGCTGGGCTGGAGGGGCCGCGGGAAGGATGGTTGCGCACGATTCGTGAGGCAGGATATGACGGCGTGCAGTTCATCGAGCCGCTGGACGTCGATCTTGTCGCGGCGGCACGCAGTTGTGGGTTGAAGGTTGCGGGATCGGGACGGGTGAACGCACCGGAGGATGCGGAACGGCTGGCCGTGGAGGCACGCGGCGCGGGACTAGCGTGCCTGACTGTGCACGTGGGCTGGGGCTACGAGGACGATGTGGACGCCGTGACGCTGATCGAGGCAATACTGGAGGCCTCGGCGAAGCACGGTGTGCCCCTGTTTGTCGAAACGCACCGGGCGACGCTCTTCCAGGACATGTGGCGCGCGGTGCAGTTCGTGCGGCGCTATCCCGATCTGCGCTTCAACGCGGACTTTTCGCACTGGTATACGGGCAGCGAGATGGTCTATGGCGGATTCGAGAAGAAGCTGGCGTTCATCCAGCCGGTTATCGAGCGGGCGCGGTTTGTGCATGGAAGAATCGGGAACCCGGGCTGCATGCAGGTGGACATTGGCCGGGGTGACGGCGGAGAGCCTTTCGTCGATCACTTTCGGACGATGTGGAGGCGGGTGTTCGCTGCCTTCCTGCAGAACCGCAAGCCGGATGAGGTGCTGTGGTTTGCGACGGAGCTGCTGGGTCCCGAGATTTATTACGCGAGAACGTTCGCGGGAAAGGAAGAGTCCGATCGCTGGGAACAATCGCTGGTGCTGACGCGCATCGCGCGGGAGTGCTTTGCCGAGGCGCCTGGTGAGCGGGAAGGTTAGCGCTTCTCCCAGAATTGCTGAATCTCTTCGAGGCTTCGCTGCCGGGTTTCGGGAAGCTGCGCGCGGACGAAGAGGAATCCCAGGAGGCAAACCGCCGCGTAGATCCAGAAAGTGTGGGCTGTACCCAGGCCGGCATCGAGCAACGGGAAGGTATAGGTGAGGACAAAACATGCGGCCCACAAGGACATGGCGCTGATGGCCATGGCGGCGCCGCGAATGGGATTGGGAAAGATCTCGGCGAGCACTACCCACGTGACCGGAGCGAGCGTCATGGCGTAGCAGGCAATGGCGGCGACCCCCAGAACCATCAGGGGCCATCCGTGGGCGTGCACGGAGTAGAGCGCGCCCAGCACGATGTAGAGAGCGGCGAGCGCGGCACAACCGGCCAGCATCAGCGGGCGGCGTCCCCAGCGCTCGACGGTGGCGATGGCGAGGAAGGTGAACACCAGCATGGTGACGCCGGTGATGAGGATGTTGAACAGCATGGTGGACAGGCTGTATCCGGCGGCTGCGAAGACTTCCTGGGCGTAGTTGAAGATGACGTTGATGCCGCACCACTGCTGCAAGATCGCTAGGGCGATGCCGATCAGGAGAATTCGCAGCATGCGGGGGTCGCGCAACTGGCGGAGCTCGGAGATCCCGCGATGTTCGTCGAGGCTTTCGCGGATTTCGTCGATGACGCTCTGTGCGTACTGCGGACCGCCGATACGATCCAGCACCTTCCCGGCTCTGTACCAGGCGCCGCGGCGCGCCAGCCAGCGCGGACTTTCGGGCACGAAGAGCATCCCCGACAGAAAGACGAAGGAAGGGATTGCGGTAGCGGCGAACATCCAACGCCAGCCGATTTGCCCGTTCCACGAATGCTCGATCATGGCAACTGTTGCGCGCGGCGGAATGGGCCGGGCGATGGCCCAGTTGACCGACTGAGCGAGCAGGATGCCGATGACGATGGTGAGCTCATTGAGACAGACGAGCTTGCCACGAATGGCCGCGGGCGCGATCTCGGCGATGTAAACGGGAGAGAGTCCTGAAGCCAGGCCGATGGCAGTGCCGCCGCCGATGCGCCAGAGCACAAACTGGAGAAAGCCGGGAGCCAGGCCGGTGCCCAGCGATGAGGCGAGAAAGACCGCCGCCGCAATCAGAAGCGATCGTTTGCGTCCCAGCCCTTCGCTGAGCACGCCGGAGAGGCCGGCCCCGACGAGGCAGCCGAGCAGAGCACAACTCATGGCCCAGGCCTGCTGCGCGGGGCGCACGAGATGAAAGCAGGCTTCGTAGAATGGCTTGGCGCCGCCGATGACCACCCAGTCGTAGCCGAAGAGCAGTCCGCCGAGCGCGGCGGTCATGGAAAGAAAGACGACGTAGCGCCGGTCGAAGCCGGGTGCAGCCGAGGTCTCCGCTGCTAGACCGGTCTTCATCCGTTCTGCTGGAGAACCGTGGCGCTGCGATCCTCTTTCGTGTCCAGCCAGGCGGCTTCGTCCTGCGACGAATCGGAGAAACGCCTGAGTCCGGCTTTACGAATTTCGCTGTCGGGCACTTTGGTGAGGGGCGTGTAGCGCGGGTGGTGCGACTCCTTGTAGGGGTCGTTGCGGGCCGCGTTGTAGCAGCAGATCATGGACCAGCGCGGATGGTCGGAGCGGTTCTGATCGGAGCGGTGCAGGAGATTCGCGTGAAAGAACAGGGCGTCTCCCGGCTCCATTTCGACGTAGACGAGGTCGAGGCGCTTGAGCACCTCGTTGACGCGCTCGAGGTTTGCGCCGGCCTGGTCGCCGGCGAGCGTGTGGTCGATGCGGCCGAGATGATGCGATCCACGAATGACCTGCAGGCAGCCGTTCTCTTTTGTCGCTGGATCGACGGCGATGGACGCGCTGGTGAGCCATGGAAAGAGGACGCCGTTCTGGTACCAGTATCCGTAGTCCTGATGCCAGGTCCACGCGCCGCCGACCTTTGCGTCCTTCATGATCATCTTGGAGTGGTAGTGGTAGACCTCGCCTCCGAGCAGTTTTTCGGCTGAGCCAACGATTGAGTCACAGCGCGCGATCATCCCGTAGATCGTGTCGGTGGGATGATTCCAGAGGGAGAGGCGCACGGTCCCTCCTTCACCGTCGGCCTTGCCGAAGGAATGCTGATCGAGCACGCGATCTTCGCTGGCGGCGCGTCCGAGCAGCGCCGTCTCTTCCGGGTCGAGCATGCCCGGGATGAGCACGTAGCCGTTCTCGTTGTAGTCCGCGACTGCCTGATCCGAGATTGCTCCCTTTGCCATACGACTCGCCTCCTGTGCTGCTGCGAAAAATGCGCGTCCAGGTTCGCAGCCTCCAGGCAGCGAATTGTAGCGAATCGGGGAGGGGGCATGCAGGACCGCATGGTTATGCGTCGAGGCGAGTTCTGTGGACCGATTCAATCCTCAAAGAGCCAGTCAAGATTCGGCGTTTGGCCGTTTGCGGGCGCCGACCCAATCGTGGGAATGATCGTCGTCGCTTCAGGAACGAAGCCGAGGATCACCGAGTCGCCTTTGCCGAGGTCGAGCTCGTTGCGCCCCGCAGGCAGCGGCTTCGCCCATACGCTGACGGAGCGTGCGCCGGCGGAGAGCGTGAGCGCATCGGGCAGAGCCAGATTCCACTGCTCGGTGGCGGCGCTGACGTTGGTCGCATTGCTTCCCGGCGGGCGCAGGAAGGCAACCAGCACCTGCGCCGGCTGGGACAACGTGAAGTCGAGCGGGGCATTCAGCTGCTGGGTGACGCGTATGCCGGTGAGGCCGGCGATCTCGGGATCGACGGTGGCGATCGCCGGCTCGGGTTTACCGGCAAAGATCGTCTGGCCGGCCGCGACGGTGAACGTCTCGCCGGCGCCGGGGGTCAGCGTAAACGCAACCTGCGGCAGTTGCTTTGGCGCCGCGTCTTCCTGGGTGCGTCCGCTGCGGAGCTGCTGCAGCCGCTGGCGAAATACCGCCAGCTCGTGTTCGTAGACCGGCAGCAAGTCGCTGAAGCGCTCGGTGGACGGCCCACCGCGCACGGGAATGCGCCGCTGGCTGGTATGCATGGCTGCCGCATCGCGATACGTATCGTGGGTGAGATCAACGAGGCCGCGGAAGTCCTCGACCGACTGCGCCAGGAGTGCTTCCGCGGAATCAAGGTGAGTGAAATCGCGATCGTAGCCGAAGAGCATCACCTGCTCGGCTGCCTTTGTTTTGGCCTGGTAGAAGAGCATGAGGGCGTGGATGGCGCGCATGTCGTTCACGATGCGCTCATACTCCGCCTGATCACGTGTCACGCCGGGGCTGGCAGCCACCGCTTCTTCGATCGCCTTTGCGGACGAGGCGACCATCGCATCCGCGACACCGATGGGTGTCTCGCCGCGCTGGGGCTGATGATGGACTTCGTTGGCAACATACTCGTCGAGGCGCTCACCGTCGGGGGCGTCGCCGGTCCAGAGAGTCCCGGCGGGATTGAAGCGCTTCGCGTCGATGAGCTGGGGCATGGTGAGTCCCAGAGAGAAGACTTCGCGGTTGCCTTCGGTAATGCCGACGCGGGGGAGCAGGGTGGGCGCGCAAACGCCCGACAATTCGTAGGCGTTGAGCAGGTGCTCGCCGGTCTGGATTTCGGCCGCGGAGAGGGCCGGACCGGAGTTGGGACCGGAATCGGCATCGTCGGGCGGGAGGAGCAGCGGATCGGTCAGGGGAGCGCGGGGATCCGACGCGGCGGCGGTGAAGCGTTCGGCGAAACGAGCGGCCCAGTAAGCACGCTCCTTCGCGGGATCGCGGTGCGGGTTCCAGGCATAGCGCGCCCAGGCTTCGTACCAGATCCAGTCGCGATCGGTTTGCTGCAGGAGCGGATCGGTCTTATCCGCGGAGTACGGCCAGTCCCAGTACCGGAGCGGATAGAGATGGAGGCCCTGGATGCCGATGCGCTCGAAGTGCAGGATGGTTTCACGGATGAAGTCGGGATCGCCCCAGCGGAAGGGCTCGAGGTTGGAGAGGAGGTGGATGTTGGCAATGGTGATTTTCGAGCCGGCGACGAGGTCTCGGAAACGCTCCAGCACGGGGCCGCGAATGTTGGTCCAGGTGAGAGACTCGCCGTTCCACTTCCACATGGTGTCGATGTCGGAGTAGAGCGGGGCGGCGGCGGCCATCGCGCTCTGAATGTCGGTGGCATGGGCGCGGACGATGATTGGCGGCTCAGGAACAGGGCGTCCCTCCTGCTTCTCGAGTTGCGCGATGCCGTCTTTCACGCCGGGGATGATCGTCTGGCTGAGCCACTCTGCGCCGTAGTGCGGACCCAGGGCTTCTCCGAGGGTCATAAAGAGGCCGACGTGCGGGTAATTGCGAATGAATTCCGAGATGCAATAGCGGGTGTAGGCGCTGGAAAGCGGCGTTGGCGTGGAGAGGTGGTAGGGCAAGTGATGGGCACGCGCGAAGGTGTGGCTGAGATGGATGTTGTAGAAACCCTGAATGATCCAGATGCCGCGTTTGTCCGCTTCCGCGGTGAGCCAGTGGAAGAGCGCGATGTTTTGCGCCAGCTGGGCGGTAGGCAGTTCCTGAGCTTCAGGATATTTGGGGAGGCGGAGCAGCGACGTGAAGGGGTGGCCGTTCCAGAGATAGAGGGTGTTGTAGCGTTCGCTGACGAGCAGATCGAGATAGTGGGTCCACCAGGCCTTGTCGTAGAAGAAGGGGAAATTCTGCGGCGTGTAGGGATAGTCGTATTCGGCGCCGTCGTAGGTGATTTCCGGTTTCTGCATCCCGATGGCAACGCCGCGCAGTTTGAGGGCGGGGTGATCCTCGAAATCGAGATGGTCGGGCAGCTTTCCTTCGGCATGGATGCGGCTGGCGAGCTCAAGCGCCCCGTAGAGCGTGCCGGAGGGGTCGACACCGGCGACGACGATGGTGTTGCCAATGCGGCGCAGGATGTAGGCCTCTTCCGCGCCCGGCCAGAACTGTGGAATCTGCCGGTCCAAATGAGAGAAAAGACGGTCGGTACGCTGCGCGACGAGGATTCGCTCGTTGCCCGGCAGGCGGGCCACTATGGCTCGCAGACGCTGCGCGCCGTACAGCTCACGCGGCGTGGCCGTGGCGGAGGTGATGACGCGCGGCGCTGCCAGCAGTGGGAGAC
>JBAUGH010000438.1:0-5109 GCA_049679565.1 Acidobacteriaceae bacterium | reverse complement strand
GTCTGGTTCCGCGACGACGTCGCCTATTGCGGCCTCAGCGCCAGCGGCAAGCAGCTCCTCGCCGTCGTCGCCCAGATCGCCGGCCGCCGTCCCCTGCTCGCGAAAAAGCTCGCCCCCTGGGATCCCGCCGATCATCCCTCCCCCGCCTGCGCTCCCGCTGTCTGGCAGCGCGATCCCCTCAGGGTCAGCTTTCAGCCCAACGGCGCCGCCCTGATCAGCTTCGACCTGGTCGGCGCTTCCGCCGTGCTGGTCGAAGACAACGACGAGCAGGAATAGAGACGCCGGCCAGGTCCAGCCCTGGGCTCGGCTCGCTCGACTCCGGCCCGGCGCAGGCTGGCATTCCTCAACTCCCCCCCCGTTGGCATAGCATGGCCAAATGGAATCTCTCGACGAACTGCTGCGCCTCGCGGAAATCGCGCACGGCCACCTATGCGCCGGACAAATCCTCGGCGTTCGCATGGCCATGCTCGGCTGCCGCCGTCTCGGCCTCTCCGACCCTCGCGGCCGCGATCGCAAACGCCTCGTCACCTGGATTGAAATCGACCGCTGCGCCACCGACGCCATCGGCGTCGTCACCGGCTGCCGCCTCGGCAAGCGCGCCCTCAAGTTTCGCGACTGGGGCAAGATGGCCGCCACCTTTGCCGATCTTGAAACCGGCCGGGCCCTTCGCATCGTCGCCCTCGAGTCCTCGAAGCAGCGGGCCCGCGAGCTCTATCCCACATTCGACAAAAACCAGCAGCAGTTGAACGCCTACCGTGAAATGCCCGACGCCGAGCTCTTCAGCGAGCAATGGGTCGAGGTCGCCATCGAGCCGCGCGAAATGCCCGGCTACAAAGGCGAGCGAGTCGCCTGTGCCGCCTGCGGCGAGGGCATCAGCTACGATCGCTTCCTCGAGCGCGACGGCGCGAAGCTCTGCCTGGCCTGCGCCCATCCCGAGCAGCGCTATTACCGCCCCGCCGCCCAACCGGATGCCCGAGCTGCCGATGCATCCGGCGCGAAATGCGCCTGACCCGTCCCGGTGCCCGTCTTCCATCGCGTTTACAATTACCTAGCTGGACCCATCGCTATCCAACGCAACACCGGGAGCACACCAACGCATGCTGAATCTGGAAGGCCGCGTGGCGGCCGTTTTTGGACTGGCCAACAAACGCAGCATCGCCTGGGGCATCGCCCAGAAACTCCATGAAGCCGGCGCAAAACTGGCCATCAGCTATCAGAACGAGCGCATGAAGGCCGAGGCCGAGGGCCTCATCCTTGACCTGCCCGGCGCCGAGCCCTTCCAGTGCGACGTCTCCAGCGACGCCGACATCGACCAGGTCTTCGCCCGCATGAAGGAGAAGTACGGCAAGCTCGACATCCTCGTCCACTGCATCGCCTTCGCGCCCGCCGACGATCTGAAAAACGACTTCCTCCAGACCACCCGCGAAGGCTTCCGCATCGCCCACGACGTCAGCGTCTATTCGCTCATCGCGCTCAGCCGCGCCGCCGCCCCGCTTATGACCGAAGGCGGCTCCATCCTTACCCTCACTTACTACGGCGCGGAAAAAGTCGTTCCTCACTACAAAGTCATGGGCGTGGCCAAAGCTTCGCTCGAAGCCACCGTCCGCTATCTCGCCTGGGACCTCGGCAAACAGAACATCCGGGTCAACGCCATCTCCGCCGGCCCCATCAAAACTCTCGCCGCGCGCGGCATCGGCTCGCTGGCCGACATGCTCAAATATCACGCCGACCGCGCCCCCCTCCACCGCAACACCGAGCAGGAAGAAGTGGGCAAAACCGCTGTCTATCTCGCCTCCGATCTCGCCAGCGGCGTCACCGGCGAGGTCATCTACGTCGACAGCGGATACAACATCATGGGCTTCTGAAGAATGAAACCCACCGTCGAAAAACTCCCCCCGCGCATCGAAATCGTCCCGGCAACGCGCGAGCAGGAGCCCGTGGTCGACAATCTGCTCGAGCTCTACGCCCACGACTTCAGCGAGTTCCATAACCTCGTCCTCGGGCCCACCGGACGCTTCGGCTACAAGAACCTCTCCCTCTACTGGCGCGATCCCCATCGCCACCCATTCCTCATCGAGGTCGATGGCCGCCTCGCCGGCGTCGTCCTGGTCAGGACCTACCCTCCCTCCGAGGGCAGGGATACCTTCTGGGACATGGCGGAGTTCTTCATCGCCCGCGGCTATCGGCGCAACGGCGTCGGCACCACGGTCGCCCGCCGCCTGTGGGAGCGCTTTCCCGGACGCTGGGAGATTCGCGTCATGGAGGCCAACTCCGTCGCCCACCACTTCTGGCAGAAAACCATCGCGGAGTTCTCCGGCAAAGAAATCGAATCCACCCGCATCGAGAAAGCCGGCGTGCCCTGGCGCCTCTTCTCCTTCGACTCCCGCAGGTTCGACTCCGCCAGGCGAGCTATCCCCGGCCGCTGAGCTGGCCGGCCTCGCAGATTCCGCCTGGCGAGACAGCAGCCTTCGCCTCCAGCGACAACGGGCCGCTGCTTCTGATTACATAATCCCTGTCGTAATCGAAAAAAGATGACGAAGCTTCCGCCCGCCTCGCTCCTTCGCCGAATCACCATCGCCGCTTCCCTCCTTGCTATAGCCGCGGCCGCCGCCGCGCAGTCCCTGCCCTCATCCCCGAACGCCGCCCAGCGCATGGCTCAGTCCACCATGCAGCGCTGGCCCTACGGCCGCTTCGTCGCCACCGGCCAGCCCTGGCACTGGAACTACGAGCTCGGCACCCTGCTCATGGGCATGGACGCCGCCTGGTATAACTCCGCCGACGGCGCTGACTACCGCTACATCAAGGCGTCCCTCGACCAGTTTGTGCAGCCCGATGGCTCTATCTCCACTTACAAGCCGGAGGAGTACCAGCTCGACAGCATCCTCCTCGGCCGCCAGTTGCTCCTCCTCTACGAGGTCACCCAGGATAAGCGCTATTACAAGGCCGCCACCCTGCTCCGCGATCAGCTCGCGCATCAGCCGAAAAACGCCTCCGGCGGCTTCTGGCACAAGCAGATCTACCCCAATCAAATGTGGCTCGACGGTATCTACATGGCCGAGCCATTCCTCGCCCAATACGCCGTCGACTTCCACCAGCCGCAGGACTTTGCCGAGATCACCCACCAGTTCACGCTCATCTACCAGCACACCCGCGACCCCAAAACCGGCCTCCTCTATCACGGCTGGGATGAGTCGAAGCAGAAAGTCTGGGCCAATCCCGCCACCGGGGCCTCGCCCGATGTCTGGGCGCGCGCCATGGGCTGGTATGAAATGGCGCTCGTCGATACTCTCCCGCTCTACCCCGCCAATGATCCGGGCCGCGCGCAGTTACTCGCCATCCTCCGGCAGACCACCGCCGCCATCCTGCGCGTGCAGGATCCCAAAACCGGCCTCTGGTATCAGGTCCTCGACAAGCCCGGCGCGAAGGGCAATTACTTCGAGTCCTCCGCCGCCTGCATGTTCACCTATGCGCTGGCAAAAGGCGTCCGCCTCGGCTATCTGCCCGCCGCCGATGAAGCCCCTGCCAAGCGCGCCTGGCGCGGCATCGAGACGCACTTTCTTCAGACCGATCCAGACGGCAGTCTGACCCTCACCGGCACCGTCAAAGGCGTGGGGCTCGGCAATATCAAAAGCGTGGCCGAAGCCTACTCCTACTACGTCACCACCCCGGTCATCAGCAACGACCCCAAAGGCATCGGCGCTTACCTGCTGGCCGCCGGCGAAATGGACATGGCGCCCCACGCCACCGAAGGCCGCGGCAAAGCCGTCCTCCTCGACGCCTGGTATAACAGCCAGCAGCGCAAAAACGCCGCCGGTCAAATGGAGCTCTTCCACTACAAATGGAATGACTATGCCAACTCCGGTGACTCGCTTTACGGCCATATCTTCCACAGTTACGGCGTGCACACCGAGACCCTCTCGACTGCGCCCGACGCGGATAACCTCCGCTCCACGCAGATCTATCTCATCGTCTCACCGGATAATGCGGCGAAGAATCCCCACCCCAATTACATGAACGAGACGGATGCGACAAAGATCGCCGCCTGGGTCCGCGGTGGCGGCACGCTGCTCATGATGGAGAACGATCCCGCCAACGCCGACATCCCCCACTTCGACATCCTCGCCGACAAGTTCGGGCTGCACTTCAACAACGTCCTCGTTCACCACGTGGTCGGCGACGACTACGCCATGGGCCGCATCGATTTGCCTCGGCCTGCGCCGCCCTTCACCCATCCCCACGTGCTCTACATGAAGGACACCTGCTCGCTGGCGCTTTCCGGCAAAGCCCAGCCGCTCCTTCGCTATAAAGGCGCTCTGCTGATGGCGTGGACCCGCTACGGCAAAGGCATGGTCGTCGCCGTCACCGACCCCTGGCTCTACAACGAGTACACCGACGGCCGCAAACTCCCGCTCGAGTACGACAACTTCGCCGCCGGCCAGGAATTCGTCTCCTGGGTCCTCCACCAACAGGCGCAGCTGCCGCACTGATGCGGATGATCCCCACCCAACGGGCTGTCATCCTCACGCGCAGCGGAAGAATCTGCGGTTGCCTCGTCCCTCTCCACAATCTGTCAAGAGGCACGCCTCAACTCCAAAGTAACGACGCTTCATAACACACCACTTACACGCCGACTTACACAAACAAAGTTGGCAGCATTTAGTTCCGGATATGATATTCTAAGAATAGAGGGTAAAAAAAGAAAAGCCGCCAATAAGGCGGCTCTTTTTATTGCAGAAGGGAGGACAGAGGAAGTGAGCCAATTTGCGCAAATCCCGGCGAGCCCACTTGACTCGAAAAGCGCAGCCGGCGCCGCATGTGCCGCACATCGGGCCGCAAGTGATGCACATCCGGCCACAACCCCGGCACCTCCGGCCAGATCTGATCCACATGCAGCCGTACCTCATCTGCCCTTGTTTCAATCATCGGGCTCCGATGCAGCCATACCTGAGGCACATAGGGCGGCATCTGCTTCAGGTAGGACCGGACCATAACTGGCCTGTTATGAAATAAGTTTCTGTTATCCGGCCTGCTAATCCCTGCGAAACCCTTGAAAACAAGCCACCGGGCCGGCACCCCCCCCGGGGGGGTGCCCCCCGCCAAAACAGAAAG
>JBAUGH010000437.1:0-3567 GCA_049679565.1 Acidobacteriaceae bacterium | reverse complement strand
GTGGTGATGAGCTTGCGAGCGATGAGAGAGCCGAGAACGCCACCGGAATCGACGCCGCGGATTTCGCCGATCTCGGGAGCGGTGACCGGTTGCTTGTAAGCGATAACCGCCAGGGTTTCAAGAGCCTGGAGTGAAAGCTTGAGGGGCGGCTTGAGGGTTTTGATGAAGGCGCGGACAGCATCGTGGACTTCAGGGCGGGTGCCGATGCGGAAGCCGCCGGCGACTTCGCGGATTTCGAGGCCGCGGTCGGGGGAATTGTATTCGGCGATCAGCTCGTCGATGGTGGTGCGGATTTCGTCGCGGACTTCGCGGTCGCGAGCGCGGGCGGCCTTTTTCTCGGCGTCGGGATCTTCGGGTGCGGCGGACTGCGCTTCGTGCTCGGAGGAGGGCTGAGCTTCGCCGGATTCGGCGGGTGGCAGGAGCTCGTCCGCGATGGCGTCGGCTTCTTCGTCGGTGGCAGCGGCGGCATCGGCTTCGGGAGCGACGCGGGCGGCGCGCTGGGCAAGGGCCTCGTCACGAAAGAGGGAGGCGAGCTGGGCGAGGGTGACGGGCTCCTCAGCGGCGTAGATGACGGCTTCGATGCGGGCTTTCAGACTCATGAAGTTCGGGGGTATGCGCCGCGCCAATGGAGAAAGCGGCGCCTCTTCGATAGTACAGAAGCGTTCCAGAGGCGGGGCGGGGGAAGACGTGGAAAAAATGGCTCCGCTCAAAGGCGGGCTGGCAGGTTTGCGACGAGGGAAATCTCAGATGAAGCGGTGCATGACGAAGAAGATGCCTCCGGCGAGCAGGGCGGCGGCGGGGAGGGTGAAGACCCAGGCAAGGGCGATGTTGCGGATCGTGGCCATTTGCAGCCCGCTGCCGTTGGCGGTCATGGTGCCGGCTACGCCCGAAGAGAGGACCTGGGTGGTGGAGACGGGCATGTGGAACTGATCGGCGCCGACGATAGTGACGGCGGCAACGATCTGCGCAGCAGCGCCCTGGGCATAGGTGAGGTGCCGCTTGCCAATCTTTTCGCCGACGGTGATGACGATGCGTTTCCAGCCGACCATGGTGCCGAGGCTGAGGGCGAGGGCGACGACGACCTTGACCCAGGTGGGAATAAATTTAGTGGCGTTATCGAGCTGCTTTTTGTAGGCGCCGAGAGTCCTGTCCTCGGCGGCGGTGAAGGCCGGGGTTCCATCTTTGCCCGCGTTCTTCTTCATGAGGCGGAGCGATTCGCTGACGATGTACATCTCGTTGCGGACGTTTTCCTGCTGGCCGGCAGGGACGCGGTTCAGCGACTTGTAGAGGACGACTTCAGTGGAGATTTCATTGACCATCTCGCGAGCCGCCGGCAGGGTGCCTGGGGAGAATTGTTTGGCGCGGATGTAGGCGGTGAGGGTAGCGCGGGGATCGGCAGGGGGAGGGGTATTCGGTGCGATGTGGTCGCGGAAAACCTGCTCGGCCTGATGGGAAACGGCAGCGAAGGTCCGGACCTGGCTGAAGCCCACAGCGTGGTTGAGCGCGTAAGCGGTGGGGACGGTGCCGATGAGGATGAGCATGATGAGGCCCATGCCCTTCTGGCCGTCATTGGAGCCATGACCAAAACTGACGCCGGTGCAGGTGAGGATGAGGAGCACGCGGATCCAGAAAGGAGGAGGCTCGGAACCCTTCGGGGATTCGTAGAGGGCAGGGTTTTTGACAAAGAGCTTGAGGATGAGCAGGAAGAGAGCCGCGCAGCCGAAGCCGACGATGGGGGAAATGAGGAGGACTTTAAAGACGTTGCCGGCCTGCTCCCAGTCGACGCCGCTGGTTCCGGTGCGGGAATTCATGAGCTGGTTGGCGATTCCGACGCCGATGATGGATCCGATGAGGGTGTGGGAGCTGGAGGCGGGCAGGCCGAACCACCAGGTGCTGAGATTCCAGATCACCGCAGCGATGAGCAGCGAGAAGACCATGGCGAATCCGGCGCCTTTGCCGACCTGGAGGATGAGCTCGACGGGAAGCAGGGAGAGGATGGTGAAGGCGACGGCGCCGGAGGAGGTGAGCACGCCGATGAGGTTCCAGAGACCGGACCAGACGACGGCGACATTGGGCTCGAGGGAGTTGGTGTAGATGACCGTGGCGACGGCGTTGGCGGTGTCGTGGAAGCCGTTGACGAACTCGAACCCGAGAGCAATGAGGAGGGCGAGGCTCAGAAGGATGTAGGGCCACGCGGAAAGGAGATGGACGCTGGAGAGATCCTGGGCGATCTGGGAACCGGCGTAAACGAGGCCGGCGACGAGGGCAGCCGCGAAAAGAAGGATTCCAAAGCGGCTGGGGGAGGCATTCAGGTTTCGGTTGGGAAGGGAATTGGAAGCTGCTTCCGCAGAGACGAGAACCGGAAGTGGTTCCGGGATGGAGAGTCTTACTCCTGCTGCCATATAGGGTGCTGGTCCCAGTTTAAGGGGCCGGGGACGAGAGGAGCCACGGTACCAATGGCGGTTACCGCGGGGTGGAGTGCGGAGTGAAAGGGTCGGGGTGGGGAAAAGAAAGAGTTTAGAGGGCAGAAGACAGCTGGGAGCTGGAAGCCGGGACCAAGGAGCCGAAGGCGGGAGCTGGGTAGGCCTTTGAGGGATGGCCGAGTTGAGCTGAGGCTCAACTCCAGTCGTCTTTGACGGCGAGGCGGTCGTTGATGACCTGCTCGAACTGGTCGTGTTTTTTGACGTAGATTTCGCTGAAGTTGGTGTCCTGGCGGAGGAGGACGGCCTGCAGGCGCACCAGCTCGAGCAGAGCGAGGAACATGGCGACGATGGCGCCGGTGGAGCGGGTGTGGGCGAGAAGTTTGGAGAGGCCGATAGGGCGGTCTTCCATCATGAGGCGGCGGCGGACGAAGTCGATCATCTGGCGGACGGTGACGGCGTCTTCGGAGACGTCGAGGACGGGGCGGTTTTTGGCGCGCTCGATGACCTGGCGGAAGACGCGGACGAGGTCGAGGGTGTCGGCGGCGATGTCCTGATCGGCGTCGGCGGTTTCGCGGAAATCGCGCATGCCGGGATTGGTCCAGGTGGCTTCCTCAAGCTGGCGTTTTTGCTGGAGCATCTGGGCGGCGTTGCGGAAGCGCTCGTGTTCGAGGAGGCGCTCGACCAGCTCATGGCGGGGATCCTCGGCATCGCCTTCGGCGGATTCGAGAGGATCGCGGGGGAGGAGCATTTTGCTCTTGATGTGGATGAGCAGGGCGCTCATGTAGATGAACTCGCCGGCGGTATCGACGTCGGCGGCTTTGAGGTGCTCGACGTAGGCGAGGAACTGGGCGGTGATTTTGGCGATGGGGATGTCGTAGATGTCGATGTTCTGCTTGCGAACGAGGTCGAGGAGCAGGTCGAGGGGGCCCTCGTAGATTTTGCCTACGGTGACGGAGAAGGGAGAGGCGGAGTCGTCGCCGGGCGCTGCGCGTCCAGGGACTGCGCGTCCAGCGGGAGGCGCTTCGCGCTTCACATCCTGGGCCGGAGGATTCGTTTCGGTCGCCGGGATTGCGTCGGTCGGGCCGGGTGCGTGAGGATCGGGGGCGGACGTGGGCTTTTGATCGGTCATGCGACGGGACTGCCT
>JBAUGH010000436.1:0-2714 GCA_049679565.1 Acidobacteriaceae bacterium | reverse complement strand
TGGCGTGCTGCCAGAAAACAAACCAGGTTCGCCATGTTGCCGCCGCTCACGAACAGGCCGCCGCAGTCGGTCGGATAATCCAGCATCTCCGCGATCCACCGGATCGTCTGCGCCTCGATCTCGCTCGCCATGGGCGACAGCGGCCAGGCACCGACGTTGGGATTCACCGCCGCCGCCAGCATCTCGCCCAGCGCCCCAATCGGCGCCGCCGACGAAGTCACATAGCCCCAGAACCGCGGGTGACCGTTGAACAGCGAATGTTCGAAGAGCAGGTCCGCAGCCCGATCCAGCAAAGCTGCTGCTTCCGTTCCCTGCTCTGGCAGCGAGCTTTGCGCGTCCAGAGCCGCGCGCACCGCGGACGGCGATTCGCCGGGACTCACCGGGCGCTCCGGCAGCGACTCCATAAAACCGGCAATCCGGTCCACCAGCTGCCGACCCACCAACCGGAATTCCTCCGCGCTCATCGCCAGCGGCGCGACGCGATCCTGCAGGGTATCGATACCGTCCATATTCGCCCTCCGTCGGAAATACTACCGGGGGCCGCCCGCTCCCGGCTGCCTTTAAAATGTCCGCCATGACCCACGCCCTCCGCGCTGCAATTCTCCTTGCTCTTCTCAGCCCCCTCGTCTACGCTGCAACCCCTGCCGCCTCCAGGCAAAATGATGCGGTTCTGGCTCCGGTTCAGGCGCTTTTCGACGGCATGACCCATCGCGACGCCGCCACTATCCGCGCGCCGCTCTTGCCGGGCGGCTCCATGGTGCTGATGCGTGACGGCAAGCCCGTGCAGATCACCTTCGACGACTTCGCCGCGCGCGTCTCCAGGCCAGGAACCACGCACATCGAAGAGCGCATTCATCACCCGCTCGTGCGCATCGACCACGACCTCGCCGTGGTCTGGGCGCCCTTCGACTTCCTCGTCGACGGCAAGATCGACCACTGCGGCACCGACCTCTTCAGCCTCGTCCGCCAAAACGGCCGCTGGCTCATCGCAAGCGTCGCCGACACCGGCCGCAAAACCTGTTCGGCACACTAACTCCGCCCTCTCGGTAGCTCCCTGAGCGGCTTTCCCGTATGCTGCTTGCCATGCTCCTTCGACCCGGAACAACGGCGGCCCTCGCCGCCTGCCTGGCCCTCACCGCCGCCGCCAGCAGCCTTCCTGCGCAAACTCCAGCCACGCCACCCGACACCCGCGACGCTGTCGTTCTCCCCTCCGCGACCGGGACCCAGACCGAGACCGACGAGTACACCCGGTACGAGCTGCTCGCACCCGAAACCTCCAGTTTCAAAATCCATTACGAGGTCACTGCTACTACCGCTGGCGCCACCGTCTTCTATAACCCGATCCGCAAAGGCAGCGTCGCCAGCGACGAGGCTGTCTACGACGCGATGACCGGCAAACCGCTGCAGTTCGCCGTCGTCAGCGGCGTCGAGGCCGGCAAAGATCCGCTCATGGCTCACGCCGACCCGTCGATGGATTACATCAAAGTCACGCTCGCCCGCCCTGTGCCGCTTCACGGACAGGCTCGCATGCTCATCGTCAAGACCTATAAAGATGAGAAGAGCTATTACGCCGATGGCAATGCCATCGTCTTCGATCGCCCGCTCGGCATCCGCCGCAACCAGGTCGTGCTCCCGGCTGGCTATGAAGTTGTCGGCCTCACCGTCCCTTCGCAAATACTGACCGAGAAGGACGGCCGGATCTCGATCAGCTTCCTCCACGCCGGCTCGGGCGAAGCGCCGCTGGTGATTCACGCCGTCAAAGACGCCCAGGCCGGAGCCGCCGCGGCCCCCAATCCGCTGACCAGTCAGGTCAGCTGGGAATCGCCCTTCCCCGGCGAGCCGGAACGCGCCCGCCTCTCCCAGCGCGCCCATCAGGACCGGGACATCGTCTACTTCCTCCAGCAGCCGGAGACCCACGCCTTCGCGCTTTACCACGACTACACCGAGTCCCGGCCAGGCATCAACGGCTACGCCAACGTGGTCCGCACCGGCAGCGTGGCCACACGGCCCTCCGCCTACATCCTCGATACCGGCGAGCAGCTCAGGACCGAAGACATGACCGGCGCCCAGCTGATGGCTTCCGGCATCAACACGGGCGAGAAGGTCGATCCCAAAGACAGCGTCGTGGTAATCCCCTTTCCCGCCGTCGAGCGGGGCCAGTCCCTGCGCCTGCGCATTCTCGAAACCTACACGGCCCCGGTCAGCTACCGACTCGAGGGCGGCGAGCTGGTCTTCGACCGCAGCCTTGGCCGGGCCCGCAACGCGGTTGTGCTGCCTGCCGGGTGGTACGTCACGGCCAGTGCCGAGCCCGCCACGGTCAGCCAGCTCCCCGACGGCCGGGTCCGCCTCGACTACTGGGACAACCACCCCGAAGCCGACGACGTTCTGATCAAAGCCAAACGCCGGGTCAGCGGCAGCTAACCTGGGCCAGGCCCCTCGCACCCCCCCACCCCCCCTGGGGGGTGGGGGCTTTGTATCTGATTCCCGGCGGCTTCGAGGGTAATACCCGGTGGGTATTACCCTCGCCTCCCTTTCCGCTCGAGGAGGGGTGAAAAGAAAAGGACCCGCGTTGGCGGGTCCTTCCCTGGCCGGTCTGGCCAGTTTTTCCTAGCTCAGGCTCCATTATTAGTTTGAAGGGCGCCGGGATTGAATGCAAGGGAAAACAGCGGCTGAGACAAACGAAAGTAATGTCAGCCGGCTGTCCGCTTTTTAGC
>JBAUGH010000435.1:0-4814 GCA_049679565.1 Acidobacteriaceae bacterium | reverse complement strand
GACAAGCGCATCCGCCGCGATCCCACGCTGAATCTCGAGTCGCCTTCCACGTGGAAGGTTCTGCCGAAGTCGCTGGCGGTGACGGAAATCGATGCCATGCTGGAGCGGGCTTCGCTGGCGGCGGATCGTCCCCAGGCCGATGCCATTGCGTTGCGCGACCGGGCGATTCTTGAACTGTTGTATGCGGCGGGGCTGCGCGTTTCCGAGTTGACCGGGATGAACGTTGCCGATCTCTCGCTCGATGCCGGGCGCGCGCTGGTTCGCGGCAAGGGCGACAAGGAGCGCATCGTGCCGTTGGGCCGAGCTTCGATCGAAGCGCTCGAGAAATATTTGAGAGAGGGCCGCCCGGCGCTGGTGAAGAAATCTTTGGGGCGACTGTTCCTTTCGACGCGCGGCCGACCCTTGAGCCGCGCCTGGGTGTGGCATCTGGTGAAGCAGAGCGACAGCCACGCCAGCCCGCACATGCTGCGCCATAGCTGCGCGACGCACATGGTGGAACGGGGTGCCGATCTGCGCACGGTGCAGACACTGCTGGGCCACGCCGATATCGCCACGACACAGGTGTATACACATCTGGCGCTGGGGCGGCTGAAGGCCGTGCATCGCCAGCATCATCCGCGGGCCAAAAGGGTAACGCCGTGAAACTCTCGCAGGGAAAGGAGAGTGTCGTCGCTGGGCCGGTGCGGGACTTTCTGGTGATGCTGGCCCGGGAGCGCAATGCCAGCCCGCACACCGTTCGCGCGTACGAACGCGAGCTGCACGGCTTCGCGGAATTTCTGGTGCATCGATTTGACCGGAAGCTGGCGCTGAAAAAAATCGAACATCAACACATTCGCGCTTATCTGGCCGAGTTGTACGGGCGGGGGCTTTCGAAAGCGTCGGTGGCGAGGGCGCTGGCGGCCATTCGCTCATGGTTCAAATGGCTGGCGCGCCATGGGCTGGTGGAGCAAAGCCCGGCTGCGCTGGTGGCCACGCCGAAGCTGCCAAAGCATCTGCCGCGGGTGCCGACGATCGAAGAGATGAACCGCGTCGCAGAGAGCGCGGCCGATGAGGCCGCCGCGTGGCCGGAGCGCGATCGTGTGATCTTCGAGTTGCTGTACGGCTGCGGCATCCGCAATGCCGAGCTGGTGGGGATGGATGTGGCGGACATTCACTGGGCCAATGAGGCGATTCTGGTGCGGGGCAAGGGGCGGAAGGAGCGCTATGTTCCTCTGGGCGATGCGGCAGCGATGGCGCTACGCGCCTATCTGCCGCTGCGCGAGGCGAAACTGGTCGCGGCCGGGAAGACCAGCGCAGCGCTGCTGATGAATCTGCGGTTGCGCGGCGACCGCCGACTCACTACGAGGAGTGTCGGACGGATCGTGAAGCACATCGCGCTGGCGCACGGCCTGCCGGCGGACGTGCATCCGCACACACTGCGCCATGCGTTCGGCACGCACATGCTGGAGGAGGGCGCGGATCTGCGGGCGATCCAGGAGCTGCTCGGGCACGAGCGGTTGTCGACAACGCAGCGCTACACGCAACTCACCGTCGGCCAGGTAGCCGAGGTGTACGACCGCACGCATCCCAGAGCGAAGTGAGGAGAGGAAGCAGCCGCACCGGAAGGCGAACATCGGGCGAAAGGAATCATGGGAATCCCTGGCATGCAGCGAATTTTCTCTTTCTTGGACCATTTTTCCTGCGATATTCTTAGCTTCCTATGGCTTCAACCGTCTGGAAAGGTTACATCTCCTTCGGGCTGATCTCGGTGCCGATCCGGCTGTTTGTGGCCGCTCGCGAACACCACATCAGCTTTAACCAGGTGCATGAGGTGTGCGGCACCCGCATCCGGCAACAACTCTTCTGCCCCCACTGCGAACGGGTGGTGGAGCGGAGCGAGATTGCCAAGGGCTATCCGGTGGACAAAGAGCACTTCGTGCTGGTGTCCAATGAGGAGTTGAAGACGCTGGAAGCGCAGTCGTCGGAGACGCTGGAGATCGTGCAGTTTGTAAAGCTGCCGGACGTCGATCCGCTCTACTATCAGACGTCTTACTTCAGCGTGGCCGAAGATCCGGGGCGGCGCGCCTATTCGCTCATCCACAAAGGCATGCAGGATTTGAATGTGGGCGCCATCGCGAAGATCACGCTGCACCAGCGCGAGCAGATCGTGATGATTCGTCCTTTCGAAAAAGGGCTGGTGCTGCACACGCTCTACTACCCCGAAGAGATTCGCGCGGTCGCCGAGTTCGACGATCAGCCCGAGGTCAGCGTGCAGAAAGCCGAGGTGGAGCTGGCCGAGCAGTTCATGAAGCAGCTCACGGGCGAGTTTCATCCGGAGAATTTCACGGATGAGTATGAGGGCCGGGTCGAGCAGCTGATCGAGAGCAAGCAGGGCGAGGCGGCGGCGCCAGAGAAACAGACGAAGCGCAAGCTGGCTCCGGTGATCGATCTGATGGATGCGCTGCGCAAGAGCATGGAGCAGCAGGAGGAAGCGGCTCCGCCGAAGAAGGAACCGCAGCGGGCCGCTGCGGGAGGGAGGAGAAGGAGCGGCTGAGGTCGTGGACCTGCGGAAAACGAGCCGCTGCTGTTACGCTTTCCGGGCGAGTGATTTTCGGATTGCCTCCGCGATATCCGCGGCCTTCCGTCCGCGAAGGAGGACGGTCTTGTTCCGGGCGTGTTCGCCGGCGCCGATCTCGATCGCTGAACGGGGCACATCCAAAAGGTCGGCCAGGAATTCGACCAGGGCTGCGTTAGCGCGTCCTTCTGTAGGCGGCGCCTGCAGCGCGATCTTGAGCGCGGCTTCGGTTCCTTCTCCGTGAATCCCCAGAACGGCGGTGCGGCTGGCGCGCGGCGACACGCGGACCAGCAAGCGCGCTCCCCCACCGGTGTCACGGACAGGAACGGTCACTGCGGGCGCACCCTTTCGCCAAAGAGCGCTGTCCCGATGCGGACGCAGGTCGAGCCTTCCTCAATAGCGATTTCGAAGTCGCCTGACATGCCCATCGACAGCTCGCGGAAGTCGAGCCGCGGATATTTCTGCGCCCACATTTCCCGCAGCATGCGCAGCCGGTGAAAGCAGGCGCGCGCGGTCTCGGGATCATCGTCGAGGGGGGCAATCGTCATCAGGCCGCGCATCGCCAGATGAGGGAGGTCGGGCAGGTGCTCCAGAAAGGTGCGCAGCTCCGGGCTTTCCGGCTCCAGTCCGGCCTTGGCGGCCTCTGGGCTCAATTTGATTTCGAGCAGAATGGGCAGCGTCCGGCGCAGTTTTGCGGCGGCTTCGCTGAGACGCTCGGCCAGGCGGAAGGAATCGACGCTGTCGATTCCGGCGAACAGCTCCGCAGCCTTCCCGGATTTGTTCGATTGCAGGTGCCCTATGAGGTGGACTTCTGCGCCGCCTCCATCGAGGTCGCGCAGCTGGGCTTGCTTGGTCTCGAACTCCTGTACACGGTTCTCGCCGAAGAGCGTCACTCCGGCCGCAACCGCTTCGGCCAGGGCTTCGGCCGGATGCAGTTTCGAAACTGCCATGAGCCGCAAGGATTCACGTTCGCGGCACGCGCGGCGGCAGGCCCGGTCGATCTGTTCCTGCACACGGCTCAGTCTCTCGGCAAAGGAATTCACGCTCTCTATGGTAGGGGAACGCCCGGTGCATCGTGCCGATGTTTCGACAGTCACCATGGCTGCGAAAAGACCCGTTACCGGGAAACCAACCATCGGCGTTCCAGCTCGCATCCCGTCTGCAGAAGAAGAGGGCGAATATGCGCTCCGTTGTCCTGGTCCGAGGCTCTGTTGAGGGAATGGGCTGCACCGCGCGGTGCGAGATGCTGGCGATGAAGGAGTATCTCTCGGAGACCGCTCCCCCCATCTACTCCCGCTGTTGCGTCATCGATGCTCCGATGGAGTTGCCTGATGGCGACTACAGAGTGACGTTCGCGGGCCATCAGGTTTCCGCGCATAAAGAATCCGGGCTGTGGCTTCCGGCGGATGATGCGGTGCCCTTGCGCAGCGAATCGCGGACAGCTCGCAACGGGCGCACGCAGCCGCACACCCGAGCCGCATTTCCGGCGATGCTCAGGAAGCACTCCGCCTAGGCTCAACGGAGCCGATAGAACACACCCAGGATGACGCCGAAGGCCATGTGCGACAGGAGCACCGCGACGGGGGTCTGCACACCGTAGTGCAGGGCCATGAACCCCGGTGGCTCGAGCACGCGCTTCGCGGTGGGCCCATACTGCTCGCTGGCCATGCGGGGATGCAGCCCAGGCAATATCTTCATGACGACCAGCAGCACGAAGAGCCCGTGGATGATGCCGATGAGCCCTCCACGCCACCATCCCGCTTTGCCGAGCGCCTGAAAGATGGCCACGTACAGCAGCGAGTAGACGAGCCCCAGAATCAGGTGGGTGCCGAGGCCGCAGAGCTTGGCCTTATCGCGATCGCCGGTGAAGATGGTGCCGAGAATTTGCGGAAAGCTGATGCGGGTGAGGCCAAGACCCTGTGCGCCGGCGCTGATGGTGGTCTCGACCAGAGTCGCCACAAATCCCCACAGCAGCCAGCTGGACCCATTCATGCGGCGCTCTCCGACCGTTGGGCTTCGGCGCCGGAGCGAGCCTGTTCTTCCTCTTTGAGCGTGAGCGCGGCGCTGATGAGCCCCACGTGGGTGAAGGCCTGAGGGATGTTGCCGAGGGCGCTGCCGGTCTCCGGGTCGATCTCCTCCGACATGAGCCCCAGCGGATTGCGGAAGAGCAGCAGCTCGCGAAAGAGGCGATGCGCGTCGTCGAGTGTGCCTGCGCCCCTGGCCAGGTGCTCGACGGCCCAGAAACCGCAGACGCCGAAGG
>JBAUGH010000434.1:0-6334 GCA_049679565.1 Acidobacteriaceae bacterium | reverse complement strand
CCGCCACCGCCCGCCCATGTTCCGCGTCCAGCAGCAGCGAATGCTGTCCCGAAGGGCTTCCATTCTGAAGGACGGTGACCGACGCGCCGGGGACGCCGGCTTCGATCTTTGCTTTCACATCCTCCGCCGGGAGCAGGGCCATCATTGCAGCACCTTCAGCGGACTCTCAGGCCGGGGAGGGAAGACCTCGGGGTTCGACGTCGGCTCCAGTCCATGCTCGCCGAACGCCGGCACGGGAAACTCGCTGGGCAGATCGGCGTGCAGATGCCGTGGCCGGCTCTCGCCGGTCAGGGCCTGGCCATCGATCTTCTTCTGCAGGGTCATGAACGCGTCGATCAGCGCTTCCGGCCGCGGCGGGCATCCAGGAATATGCACATCGACGGGAATGTAGCGGTCGATCCCCTTCAATACGTTGTAGCCGTCGCGAAACGGGCCGCCCGAAATCGCGCACGCGCCCATCGCGATCACGTACTTCGGCTCCGGCATCTGGTTGTAGAGCCGCACCACCTGGGGCGCCATCTTCTTGGTCACGGTGCCCGAGACGATGATCAGGTCCGCCTGCCGCGGCGACGGCCGAAAGACCTCCGCGCCGAACCGCGCCAGGTCATAGCGCGCCATGGTGGTCGCGATCATCTCGATCGCGCAGCATGCCAGCCCAAACGTCAGCGGCCACACGGAATTCTTCCGCCCCCAGTTGTACAGCTCCTCCAGGGTGGTGGTGAAAATCCCGTTCTTGCTCAGCTCGATCTTGAGCTCTTTAAGATCGTCCGCCATCCAACTCCTCATCTTTGCTACCGGCTACTGGCTACCGGCTGCCTCTTCACGCCCACGTCAGCACGCCCTTCTGGCAGGCCCACACCAGGCCCTCCACCAGCAGCAGCAGAAACACCAGCATCGCCAGGCTCGCGCCCAGCGACAATCCCGTAAACGCCGCCGCAAACGGCAGCAGGAACACCGCTTCGACATCAAAAACCAGAAACACGATTGCGTACAAATAATAGGACGCGCCGAACTGGATCCAGGCATCGCCCTTCGATTCCAGCCCGCACTCGTAGGTTGAGTTCTTCTCCCGGCCCGGCTTTTGCGGCGAATAGATCCGCGCCCACAACCACGCCAGCGCCAGGGGAGCAAAGCCGAAAGCCACCGCGCCGATCAGCAGCGCGACCACCGTCAGCCAGGGATGCCCAGGATTCCCGCTCATCTGCCTCCAACCTGCTCCTGTTGAAGCTACTCGCCCGGCGGCGCAGCGCTCCGTGACACAAATCACAGGTCGCCATCAGCATGCGCCCGCGCACGGTACCGACTGTGCGCCGAGCCTGCCGCCAGAGTGCGCCTCTATAAAACAGTCTACCCTCCCACAGTTGTGTCCTGGGTCACAGCGACTCGCTTCCCGCAAAGAGCAGACTTTCCTGTTGGGTTCGTGGCTGTTGCGCACTCTGCCGCGAACAACCCCAGCAAGGAGAATCATGAGCGCCCCTCAAAAGACAGCGATCTTCGACGGCAATGAAGCCGCCGCCTCCGTCGCCTACCGCTTTTCCGAAGTCGTCGCCATCTACCCCATCACCCCCTCCTCCCCGATGGCCGAATTTGCGGATCAGTGGAGCTCCGAAGGCCAGCGCAATATCTGGGGCGCTGTCCCCACGGTCGCCGAGCTGCAAAGCGAAGGCGGAGCGGCCGGCGCCATGCACGGCGCGCTGCAGGGCGGAGCCTTTGCGACTACCTTCACGGCCTCCCAGGGCCTGCTGCTGATGATCCCTAATATGTATAAGATCGCCGGCGAGCTGACCCCCTCCGTCATGCACGTCACCGCGCGCTCTATCGCCACCCACGCGCTTTCCATCTTTGGCGACCACTCCGACGTCATGGGCGTGCGGCAGACCGGATACGCGATGCTTTCCTCGAACTCCGTGCAGGAAGCTGCTGATTTGGCGACGGTTGCTCACATTGCCACCCTCGAAGCGCGCATCCCATTCCTCCACTTCTTCGACGGATTCCGGACCTCCCACGAGATCAACAAAGTCCTCCCCATCTCCGACGAAACCATCCGCGCGCTGCTCGACGAGAAGGCGGTCCGCGCCCACCGCGAGCGCGGCCTTTCGCCCGATCACCCCGTTCTCCGCGGCTCCGCTCAGAATCCCGACGTCTTCTTCCAGGCCCGCGAAGCCTGCAATCCTTATTACCTCGCGTGCCCGTGCATCGTGCAGGACGCGATGGACCGGTTTGCCCGCCAGACCGGCCGCGCCTACCGCCTCTTCGACTACTACGGCGCGCCCGACGCCGACCGCGTCATCATTCTCATGGGCTCGGCCGCCGGAGCCACCGAGGAAGCGATCGACGCCCTCAACACACGCGGCGAAAAACTCGGCCTCCTCAAAGTTCGCCTCTACCGGCCCTTTGCCGCCGAGGCGTTCCTTACGGCCCTCCCCGAAACCGTTCGCAAAATCGCCGTCCTCGACCGCACCAAGGAGCCGGGCGCCTCCGGCGAACCGCTCTACCAGGACATCGTCACCGTCATCTCCGAAGCCCTCACTTCCGGCCGCCTCTCGCTGGCGCAGTTCCCCACCATCGTCGGAGGGCGCTACGGCCTGTCCTCCAAGGAATTCACGCCGGCCATGGCGAAGGGCATCTTCGACGAGCTGGCCAAACCGCACCCGAAGAATCATTTCACCGTAGGCATCGACGACGACGTCACCCATTCCAGCCTGCCGTGGGATGAGAACTTCTCCACCGAAAGCCCGCGCACGGTCCGCGCTCTTTTCTACTGCCTTGGATCGGACGGCACGGTCGGCGCCAACAAGAACTCCATCAAAATTATCGGCTCCGAGACGCCCAACTACGCGCAGGGCTACTTCGTGTACGACTCGAAGAAATCCGGCTCGCTCACGACTTCGCACCTGCGCTTCGGCCCGGATCCCATCCGCTCCACCTATCTCATCTCCCGCGCGAACTTCATCGCCTGCCACGGGTTTGAGTTTCTGGAGAAGGTCGACGTGCTGGCGGCCGCCGAGCCCAACGCGATCTTCCTGCTCAACAGTCCCTACGGCGCAAACGAAGTTTGGCAACACCTGCCCCGCACCATCCAGAAGACCATCCTCGAGAAGCACATCCGCTTCTACGTCATCGATGGATTCACGGTGGCGCGCGAAAATGGCATGGGCACCCGCATCAACACCGTCATGCAGACCTGCTTCTTCGCCATCAGCGGCGTGCTGCCCCGCGAGGAAGCGATTGCCCAGATCAAGAAGGCCATCCAGAAGACTTATGGCAAGCGTGGCGATGCGGTCGTCCAGAAGAACTATGCCGCCGTCGATGCGGCGCTTGCCCATCTGCACGAAGTGAAGCCGCCGGAGCACGTCTCGGCCACCTTCGACATCCTGCCCTCGATTCCGCAGCAGGCTCCGGCCTTCGTCCGCGATGTGCTCGGCGCCATGGCCGCAGGACACGGCGATCGGCTCCCGGTCAGCGCGCTGCCTCCTGGCGGAACCTTTCCCACCGCGACCGCGAAGTGGGAGAAGCGCAATATCGCCCAGTTCATCCCTGTCTGGGATGAGGAACTCTGCATCCAGTGCGGCAAATGCGTCATGGTTTGCCCGCACGCCGTGATCCGCGCCAAGGTCTACGATTCGTCGCTGCTGCCCAGCGCCCCGGCCACCTTCAAGTCCGCGAAGCCGAAGTGGCGCGGCATGGACGACCAGCTCTACACCCTGCAGGTCTCGCCCGAGGACTGCACCGGCTGCACCCTTTGCGTGGAAGTCTGCCCGGCAAAGAGCAAGGCCGATCCGAATCACAAAGCTCTCGCCATGGCCGCCCAGCAGCCGCTGCGCCTGCCCGAGCGCGCCAACTGGGAGTTCTTCGAGTCGCTGCCCACGGTGGCCCGCAATCGCCTGTCGATGTCCCAGGTGAAGGACATTCAGCTCCTCGAGCCGCTCCTTGAATTCTCCGGAGCCTGTCAGGGCTGCGGCGAAACCGCCTACATTAAGCTGCTCACCCAGCTTTTCGGCGACCGCCTCCTCATCGCCAACGCCACCGGATGCTCCTCCATCTACGGCGGCAACCTGCCCACCACCCCGTACTGCCAGAACGAAGACGGCCGCGGCCCCGCGTGGGCCAACTCCCTCTTTGAGGACAATGCGGAGTTCGGCCTCGGCATGCGCCTCGCCGTCGATCAGCAGCGTGCCTATGCGGAGGGGCTGGTCGCGAAGCTCGCGCCCGTCCTCGGTGACGAATTCGTTCGCTCGATCCTCGACGCCGATCAGGCGAAGGAAGAAGGCATCACCACCCAGCGCCAGCGCATCCAGGAACTGAAGGACAAACTCGCGATCCTCGACTCGGCCGACGCCCGCCCCTTAAACGCCGTGGCCGACACCCTGGTGCGCAAGAGCGTCTGGATCCTTGGCGGCGACGGCTGGGCCTACGACATTGGCTTCGGCGGCCTCGACCACGTCCTCGGCTCCGGCCGGAACATCAAGGTGCTGGTCCTCGACACCGAGGTTTACTCCAACACGGGTGGGCAGATGTCCAAATCGACGCCGCGCGGCGCGGTCGCCAAGTTTGCCGCCGCCGGCAAGGTCACCAGCAAAAAAGACCTGGCCATGGAAGCCGTAGCCTATGGGTCCGTATACGTCGCCCGCGTCGCCATGGGCTCGAACGACAACCACACCGTCAAGGCCTTTCAGGAAGCCGAAGCCTGGGACGGGCCGGCCATCATCATCGCTTACAGCCCCTGCATCGCCCACGGCTACGACCTGGCCCAGGGACTCGACCATCAGAAGGCCGCCGTCAACTCCGGCTATTGGCCGCTGATGCGCTACAACCCGGCGCTCCGCGCGGAAGGGAAGAACCCGTTCGTCCTCGACTCGCGCGCCCCGTCGATCCCGCTCAAGGACTATATCTACAACGAGAGCCGCTACACCATGCTGCAGCGCGCCCACCCGGACACGGCCGAAGCGCTCCTGAAGGAAGCGACCGACGATGTGGAGCGCACCTGGCGCGTCTACTCCGGCCGCGCGGCCATGCCCGGCCGGTCCGAAACTCCCAACATCTCGCCGGGCAACGGCCATGAGAACGGGCACGAGAAGCCCGCGCCGGCAGCCGCCAGGTCCGAGCAGTAACCGTTTTTCCCAGGATGCAAGTCCGGGCTTGAAGCCAGTGCCGGCGGAGCAATCCAACGGCGCTGGCTTTTCTCTTTGCAGTGCTGTTCGCTACCGACTCCAGGCCACGGGCTAACGGCTGCTGTTCTACAATGACGAAAAGCCAGCCGCATTCTGAGCACCGCATCATTCCCGGCCGGCGAGCATCCTCTCATCATGATTGAACATCCTCTGCCGGAAGCCCTGACCTTCGATGACGTCCTTTTAACGCCTGCCTGGAGTGAACTTGCCCCCGCCCAGGTGAATACCCAGACCCAGCTCACCAAGCGCATCGGGCTCGCCATTCCCCTGCTCTCGGCTGCCATGGACACGGTCACCGAGTCGCGCATGGCCATCGCCATGGCCCAGCAGGGCGGCCTCGGCATTGTCCATCGCAACCTCACCATCGACCATCAGGCCGGCGAAATCGACAAGGTCAAGCGCTCCGAATCCGGCATGATCGTCGACCCCGTCACCATGGCCCCCGAGCAGCTCATCTCCGATGCGCTCGAAGTGATGCGCCGCTACAAAATCTCCGGCGTCCCCGTCACCCGCAAAGGCAAGCTGGTCGGCATTCTCACCAACCGCGATCTCCGCTTCGAGACCCGCACCGACATCCCCATCGGCGAGGTGATGACCAAAGAAAACCTCATCACCGTGCCGGTAGGCACGACCCTGGAGCAGGCCGAAGAGATCCTCCACCATCACCGGGTCGAAAAGCTCCTCGTGGTCGACGAGCACTACGAGCTCAAGGGTCTGATCACCGTCAAGGACATCCAGAAAAAGCTGAAATATCCCAACGCTTCCAAAGACGAGCAGGGCCGCCTGAGGGTGGGCGCCGCCATCGGGGCGACGGGCGATTTTATGGAGCGCGCCGAAGAGCTGGTTCGCAACCGCTGCGACGTCCTTGCCATCGATTCCGCCCACGGCCACTCTTCCCGCGTCCTCGACGCCGTGCGCGCCGTCAAGAAAAGGTTCCCCCACGTCGACCTGCTGGCCGGCAACATTGCCACCCAGGAAGGCGCCGAGGCTCTGATCAAAGCTGGTGCGGATGCCATCAAGGTCGGCATCGGCCCGGGCTCCATCTGCACCACCCGCATGGTCACGGGCGCGGGTATGCCGCAGATCACCGCCATCAGCGAGGCGTACAAAGCGGCGAAGAAGCATGGCATCCCCCTCATTGCCGACGGCGGCATCAAGTACTC
>JBAUGH010000433.1:0-2151 GCA_049679565.1 Acidobacteriaceae bacterium | reverse complement strand
AACGCGGCTTTCCAGTCGTGCGGCGATGGCGTGCTGGTTGTGGACTTCGACGAAGGAGATTTAAGCGATACGGCGCACGTTGGAGGACATATCGCGCCAGTGTTGTGGGGACCGATCGTGAAGGCGGGGTATCAGCAGGGGTCGGCGACGGTGTATCTGCACGAGAGCATGCTGCGCACGACGATGGAGTTGCTGGGGCTGTCAAATCCGATGGGCGCGGCGGCCACGGCGCCGGATATGGCGGAATTCTTTGTCCAGAAATAGCCGGTAGCCAGTTGCCAGTAGCCGAATGTGGGTTGCGGGAGCATCCTAATGAGTCAAGGCTCCATTCATAGAGGCTCCGGGGTGCGGGAACGCTTGAAGTTTCGTCTGACATTGACGTGCGGGCTGGGTTTGTTGCTGGCGCTGAGCAGCGGATCGCTGGGGGCGCAGGCGCCGCATGGGACGCCGGCGCCGGGACGGTGGCAGCCGCCTCCGCCTCCGAAGAGCTGGACTGCGCCCGAGGTGAAGGGATACACGGATGGCGTGACGGCGGCCTGGAGTGACCTGGCCGCCCGCCTCAAGCCGCATCCGGAGCGGCAGGTGCTGTATCAAAAGCCGCCGGCGACGGTGAAGCTGGATGAGCGGTATGTCTATCGCGAGGGGTTCCGCAAGGGATACGACGTGGTGTACGCGCACCAGCAGCCGGATGACCTGGAGCCGGCGAAGGCGGACCAGGGTTAAGCGGCGGCGGCGTCTCAGGTTGAAGTTCGGGTTCGGGCCCAGAGCGGACCGGGCGAGTTGGCGCTGGGCGAGTCGGGGTCGGGCGATTAAGCAGGAACGTACGTCAAGCGGATGACATCCGCGCCAATGCGGTCGCTGGCCACAAGGCGGAGCCGCGGGCGGGGGCCGGCGAAGAACGGCTGGCCAGACCCGAGCACGATGGGATGGATGTAGAGTCGATACTCATCGATAAGACCAAGGTCGGTCAGGCTCCCTGCCAGATTGGGCCCGGCCACGTCGATCTCCCCATCCAAGTGAGCCTTGAGCCCGCGGATCGCGGCCTCGAAGTCGTCCTCGATGAGTGTGGCGTTGGGACCGACCGACTTCAGCGAACGGGACACAACCCACTTCCTCCGGCTCTGCCAGGCCGCCGCGAATTCGCGGCCCGCCGCGTCCCAATCGGGAAGGTCATCGTCCCAATAACGCATGATCTCGTACATGCGGCGACCGTAGACCACGCCGGTGAGGCCGCGCACCTGCTCGATGAAGTGACGAAAGAGCAGGGGGTCGGGCGGCCCAAAATTCTGGTGTTCGACGTAGCCGTCCAGAGACTGGTTCAATCCATACACGAGCTTTGCCATGCGCGAAACCTCCGCCCAGCGGTTCTCCAGATTAGCTTAAGCCGGGGTTGCGCGGAATTGAGGCTGGAGACGATCGGCCGGTCGCATGGGTGTGACCTGTAACCAGAGGTCCACTTTCCGTCCAGGGAGATATTTCAAACTGAGACGCGGGCGGGGAGGAATTGACTTTCCGCTGAGGCTCTGGTTTGCTCTATCCATTGCTATGTTTCGGTCGCACTCCATGAACGCCGCGGTCGCGCTTGCGCGAATTAGCGGCGGCATCGCGTGGGGAGCGGGCGGCTAGCGAGCGATTCGCAGGATTGAGCCAGCAGCCATCGCGCTCCTCAGCGCCGATGGCTTTTTCGTTTTTGGAAGAGAGGGCAGAGGGATGGTGAGTTTGCAGGCGATTGAGGCGGCGCGGGAGCGCATCCGCGAGGAGATTTATCTGTCGCCGGCGCGGCATTCGGCGGGGTTGTCGGAGATGACCGGGCAGCAGGTTTACCTGAAGCTGGACAATCTGCAGCGGACGGGCGCGTTCAAGGAGCGGGGCGCGCTGAATCGGATCCTGCAGCTGACTGGCGAAGAGAAGAAACGGGGGGTGATCGCGGCCAGCGCGGGCAATCATGCGCAGGCGGTGGCCTATCACGCGACGCGACACGGGATTCGGGCGCGGATTGTGATGCCGTTGATCACGCCGCTGGTGAAAGTGGCGGCGACGGCAAACTTCGGCGCGGAAGTCGTGCTGCAGGGCGCGAATTACGACGAGGCCTGCGCGGAGGCGGTGCGCATCGGGGCGGCGGAGGGGCTGACCTTTCTGCATCCCTTCGAC
>JBAUGH010000432.1:0-5828 GCA_049679565.1 Acidobacteriaceae bacterium | reverse complement strand
CTCAAGCGGCGATTGAAAACACGTAAGTTACAGATTCCTCAATTGTCTAGATTGGCACAATTGGCAGAATTAGCATGTTGGAAAGGCAAATAAAGGCAAATCCGGCCCCACCCCGCAAGCGTGTGATCCACGGCTGCTTTTCCGCTACGGCTCCAAACCTCCGTATAGGCTGATACTTCCAGAATGGCAAACGAGGAAAAGCATCAGGCCCTTCGTCCCACGTCGTATCCTCGACACATGCTTCTTCTCTCCCGGAGAGACCTCATACTTGGGTCCTGGCTTTGCCTCTTGCTCCTAACCTCTGTAGCCTCTGGCAAAACCGAGAAAGAGCAGACCTCGTTCGATGCCAATGGGTCTCCGGAGGTCACTCGTCCCACACCTTTGCCCGATTCTGTGTTGGAGATTCTCGCCCACGATAAACAGGCGGTGGACTGTCGGGAGGAGAATCGCATTGCACCCGGGGCCTCCCTAGCTTCGTGGTTCGCGGCCTCGGAAGTCCACTTGGACGGGCATGAAGAGGCGGATTTGGTGGTATTGCCGGTGGCGCAGGGGACCCGCTATTCGTGCTTCCACAGCGTAGAGGGTATTGGCTGGTTCTGGGTGTTTCGTAAGATTGGAGCGCACTACGAACTAGTGCTAAAGACTGCCGGTTTGGGCTTGACCATTAGTAACGCCAGACACGGCGGATACAGGGACATCCAGAGTGGCGGGGCGTTTGGAATACACAGCTCACAAACCACATATCGCTTCGAACATGGCAAATATCGTGAGCATCGGAGGGAGGCACAATAGAACCGATGGCCATGAACCGGTTGTTCGCCGTATGTCGGCCTTCCAGAAGTTTGGCCATGTAGTTTTGCTCCACGAAGTGGTAAGGCAAAATAAAGGCAGAATTCCGATCGGAACGCGGAATTCGTTGAAAACAGCCGGGTTCCGGAACAACGTTGCAATCAGGGCACGACTTCAGTCGTGCCGCCCCTCACCGCTGGTAGCGCCCCACAAGTTCTCCTGTCGCGACAATGTGTCCCCGGATCGCCGCCACCAGCTCCTGCTTTGACGCCCCCGCCGCCAGGCCCAGCGTGCCGTCGAGCGCGTACAGGTCGAAGACGTACCGATGCGCCGCATGACCCGGCGGGCACGGTCCGCCATAGCCGACCTTGCCGAAGTCGTTGCGCCCCTGGCGCGCGCCGCTCGCCAGCTCCGGATCGGTCGGGACGCTCTCCGGAAGCGCGCGCGTCTCCGCCGGCAGATTCCACAGCAGCCAGTGAGTGAACGTCCCCATCGGCGCGTCGGGATCGGTGACCACCAGCGCGAAGCTGCGCGTGGCCGCGGGCGGCGCACTCCACGCCAGCGCCGGCGAATTGCCCGTCTGCCCGCTGCACGAGGCATAGCGGTCGGGGATCGTCCCCGAGAAACTCGAGCTGGTCAGATGCAGCGGCGGGAAATCTTCCTGAGCAGGGGCCCGGCTGTTCGAGGCGAGGGCAATGAGCGTTAGGAACAATGCCGTCCGGCCCAGGCGAAGCGTGCGGCGCAAGGGCATGGGGAGCTCCAGTGCCGGTATTGTACCCGGAACCCGAGCGCCGAGCCGCATCTTTACAGCCGGATGTTGATCAGCCCCTCGGCATCGCCGGCCGCCGAAGGAGGCGCAGGCCGCTGTGGCGACCGCCAATAGTCGATGTGCGAAATCTGGTGCACGCAGCTTACCGTGCAGTTCGGCGCGCAGCTCTTTTCCGTCAGAAACTCCCGCGCCAGATCCGCCTTCGTGTACTCCGCCAGCGGCACCCCCGGATACCCCCGCTGCTGCGAGCAGTAATGCACCAGCCCGTTCTCGCAGATGTACAGATACCGCGACCCCGCCCGGCACCGCCACTCATTCGGCTGCCCGTTCGCGATCTGCTCCTGGAACTGATTGAACCGGGAGTAATTCTTCTTCTTCCACGACCGCATCTCCGTCCACACCGTGCGCTCTTCGTCGCCCAGCGGCTTCAGCTGCCCGCTGCCGTCGTGGATGATCCCGATCGTCGAAGTGAATCCCAAACCGATCGCCCGCCGCCCGATCGTCAGCGCGTCCTGCGGATGCTTGATGCCGCCGCCCACCACCGAATTGATGTTCACGTGGAAATCCGCGTGTTCCGCCAGGAACTCCAGCTTCTTGTCCAGCACCTTGAGCGACTTTTTCGAGACCTCGTCAGGCTGCACATTGTCGATCGAAATCTGCATGTGGTCCAGTCCCGCCCGGTTCAGCCGCTCGATCCGCTCCGGCATCAGCAGATACCCGTTCGTGATCATCCCCGCCATCTTCCCGTGGTGCCGGATCCGCGCGATGATCGCGTCCAGCTCCGGATGCAGCAGCGGCTCGCCGCCCGAAATCGTGACGATCGAGGTCCCCAGCCTCGCCAGATGATCGATCCGCCGCAGCATCTCGTCCAGCGGCACCGGCTTCGAAACCTCGTCGTATTCGTTGCAGTAAGCGCAGGAAAGATTGCACCGCCGCATGGGCACAATCTGCGCCATCACCGCATGCCGCGTCGACGCCAGCGCATGGCCGATCAAAGACAGTTCCCGCGCGCGCCGCGTAGCGGCTTTCAATCGGCGGGTCAGAGGCATGGGGCGCGCCATATCTACAGGTTACAGGGTTCGGACGGCGGGGTACAGATAAGCATCACCCAACGGCCGGGAACCCGCATTGAACAGGGAAACCCCCGCACCCGGGGGGATTCTACCGCGCCGCGACCGCATCCATCCGAACGGCCGCCTCCCGCGCAAACGCCGCAGGCGCCACCCCGTGAACCACCGCCTCCTGCGTAAACCACTGGAATCCGCATCCGCGCGCGAAATTCGGCCCCGGCCCGGACGTCACCGCAGACACCACCCCAGGATCGGTCTCCCGCAATTCGAGGCCGCCCTTGTCCTTATGCCGCCCCGCCATCATCGGCACCACATTCTCTTTCTTGTCCCGGACAACCGTCAGCTCTACCTGCTTGCCCCGGTTCGCATGGATCGCGTGCACCCACTGGTTCGTCGTGGCCACAATCTGTCCGTTGACTTTGGTGATCACATCCCCCGCCCGCAGTCCCGCGGCCGATCCCGGACTGTTGTCGTCCACCCGCGTCACCAGCAACCCCTGCCCGTCATGCACCCCGAAGTAGTTCGCCAGCTGCGGCCCCAGCATGTCCAGATCCAGCCCCGTATAAAACGGATTCGACCCCAGCGGCGGAATAAACGTGTTGCCCATCCCCGGAGCCGGCAGGCTGAACCCATCCGCGTCCGGGTCGGGCACCGGAATATGCTGCGACCACGCGCTCGCCTCGATCGTCGCCCGATCCGCCAGCTGCGCCGTCAGCGTCATGATCTGCCCGTCCCGGCTGATCAGCAGCGTCACCGTGCGCCCCGCCGGCGTGTCGTGCAGCATCCGCGTCAGCTGCGCCTGCCCGTCGATCGGCTGGTTGTTCATGCCCAGAATCACGTCGTGGATGCGCAGCCCCGCCTTGGCCGCCGGCGCATCGTGGTCCACGGTCACAATCTCCGCGCCCCGCACTTCCTTGAGCTTCAGTTGCGCCGCGCGATCCGTGTCCACATCGCGCATCCCCACCCCCAGATAGCCCTGGGTTGGACCGTTAGTCGCACCGTTCACCATCGCCGGGTCCTCCCCCGGCAGCAGCACAGGCTGCTCCGCCGCCCCGATCATCGAGATGTCCGGCGGCGTCAGCGACTGGGCCGAGAGAGGCGGGACGAAACCAACGCACCCGCCAAACGCCGCGGCGGTGATCGACATCAACAAGGGCCTCGAAAAGCGCTTCATTGCCACCCTCAAATCTGCCTTGCCCGCGGAACGCTCGTGTCAGGCGTCCCCTCAACCACCGGTTCCCTATGGTACGAAAGCATCCCCCGGCTTGTCTCTACTGAATTTGTGAAACCTGTTCCAGGTATTGCCGCGATGCCGTCCGGATCGCCGGATTCTGATCCTGGCTCAGCGTCTGCAGCACGTCCCGCACCGCCGCGTCCGCCTCCACCGGCTCCAGCATCCCGATCGCTTCGGTCCGCACCGTGGGATCAGGATCGTGCAGCAGCGCTTCCAGGATCGCGTCCCGCACCCGCGTATCCACGCCGATATACGATTCCAGCCCTCCCAGCGCCTTCAGCCGAACCGCCGGGCTCCGGTCGTACCGCAGCGCCACCATCAGCGCGTTCCGGATCGGCCCCCCGTTGCATTCGTGCCCCGCCTGGCACTCCTGCGCCAGCAGGTTCACCGAATCGTCGTGCACCGCCGGGTTGAACCGCTGCCGCGCCCCCAGAATCAGCAGTTGCCGGATCTGCGGATCGTCCAGTGTCCCAAACGCGGTCTCCGGAATCAGCCGCTGGAACCGTACCTCGACGTTTTCCGTCCCCGCCTCGATATTGATGCCGCTCACCCCCGCCACCTGCCCGGCATCCAGATCGGCGAGGCTCGCGACCGCCGCCGAATTCCGCGTCGGTACGCTCTGGATCGCGTTGCGCTCGGCCACCCGGTACCCGCCGTAGCCCCCTGCCGCCAGCCCCGTCACCAGCAGCATCGAAGCCGCAACCGGCGCCCCGCTCAGCGTCCCAAAGCCCCGCCGGAACGTCTGGCTCATCCGCCGCAACAACCCGCTCTGGGGCAGGGAATCCAGTGCCTCGTCCAGCCGCAGCCGCGTCCGCGCCAGCAGGCTGGGCGACGGCTCCTCCGGCGGCAGCGCCGACATCGCCTTGTGCAGCGCCGCCACCGCTTCCATTTCGCGCCGGCACCGCTCGCATTGCGAAAGATGTTGTTCCAGTTGCGGGACCCGCTCGTCCGGGAGCTCGCCGTAGACGGACAGGACGATATTTTCCTGTGCCAGTTCGCAGTTCATGGTGCTCACTTGCCTCACTTCGCCTCGAAAATTCCTGCCTGTTGCCGGATCTTGCGCCCGGTCGGGCCCGTTGTTTTCCTGCCGCTTCCCCGCCCATCGGCGGCCCGCACCTGTTGTTGAGACTCCCTTTACCGCAGTTCGGCGAGCTTCGCCCGCAGTTTTTTTGTGGCACGAAAGAGGGTATTCTTCGCTGTCTCTTCCGTGGTGTTCAGCATTTCTCCGATCGTCCGCAGCCGCAGTCCCTGGTAGTGCTTCAGCTCAAACACCATCCGCTCCCGCGGCGTCAGATCGTCCAGCGCCAGCAGGATCTGCTGCCCCAGAAACTTACGGTCCAGCTCCCGCGCCGGATTGGCCCCCGCCCGGTCGTCCGTCACATTCGTCAGCAGGTCCATCTCCTCCCCCGACGAATCGAGCACCACCGCCTGATCCTCGCGCCGCGCCTTGCGCCGCCGTAAATGATCGAGGCACAAATTGGTCACGATGCGATAGATCCACGTGTAGAACGAGCACTCGAAACGGAAGTTCCCCAGATACCGGTAGGCCTTGAGAAACGCCTCCTGCTGGATGTCCTGCGCGTCCTGTTCCGACCCCGTCAGGTGCATCGCCAGCCGCAGCACCGCCTGGTCGTACTGGCGCACCAGCGCGTCGAAGGCGGTGCGCGATCCGCCCTGCGCTTCGCGAATCAAATCTGTCTCGTGCAGGTTCTCCCGCAGCGGACCGCTCATACGCGAGGATTGTATTCGTTTGCCGGAGTGGGGTCGGGCGGGGGAAGAAAAGCGAAGCGCGTCAGCAGGCATTGGGGCTCCTGTTGCGTGGGTTGCGGAACAACGCACTTACTTGACGCATCACAACCAAAAAAGTGAGCAGGAAATGCCGCCCAGGCTTCGTGTCAGGGCGCGGCTTCAGCCGTGCCGTAAGAAGCTGAATTGCGCCGGGCTTTAGCCCGCGAACGATTTTCAC
>JBAUGH010000431.1:0-2018 GCA_049679565.1 Acidobacteriaceae bacterium | reverse complement strand
ATATGCCGCACGCGATCTGCAAAAATTTCCGCGCCGCCGCCGGGCAGGGAATCGACGCCCGCCGCTTTTAGCTTCTTCAGCGTCTCCGGAACCGTCAGCTTCGCGCGCTTCGCGAAGAACGCAACTTCGACCATAGTGAACGCCTTGATGTGCACCTGCGGAAAGCGCTCTTTCAGCCCGCGCACCAGATCGAGGAAATACTCGAGCGGCAGATCGGGATGCAGCCCGCCGACGATATGGAACTCCGTTACCGCTTCGCTGTAACCCGAGGCCGCTGTCTCCCATGCCTGCTCCAGCGCCATGGTGTACGAGCCGGCTGCGCTCTTGTGCCGCCCGAAGGCGCACAACCGGCACGCCGCCACGCACACATTCGTCGGATTGATATGCCGGTTGACATTGAAATAGGTCACGTCCCCGTGCAGCCGCTCGCGCACGCTGTTCGCCAGCCAGCCCACCGCCAAGATATCTCCGGAACGATAGAGCGCCACCCCATCGTCGAAGCTCAGCCTCTCGCCGGCCGCCACTTTCCCGGCAATCGGGCGCAGCCGCGCGTCATCGGTCTGGAACGGATGCGGACTCATGACTCCTTCCATGATAAAGCACTGCCGCGAACTACTTCCCCCGCCGTAACGTATCCATGCGGGTGATACCATGCCTCAAGGTTCTCCCGATTTCGCATTACGCATTGCCTGGGAATCACTTGCGGCAACGTTCTCCATTTCTGATCCCGCTGCTTCTGTTCTCTCTGCTGTCGCTTCTCGGCGCCGCACAGCCGCCCAAAGCGGCTGTCTTCCCTCCCATCACGGCGTACAGCCTCGATAAACAGAAAGTCGATCTGCCCGGCGGCATGGAAGGCCAGACCGACCTCCTGCTCCTCTCCTTCGAAACCGAGCAGCAGAAGGACATCGACTCGTGGCTCCCCGCCGCCCAGGCCCTCCAGCATTCCAACTTCCAGTTCCGCTATTACCAGCTGCCCGTCTTCGGCCGGGAGAATTTCATCTTTCGCTGGTGGGACACATCCTCCCTCCGCACCGATGAAACCGATCCCCTGATGATGCATTGGATCGTGCCTCTCTTCGTCGACCGCCACAAGCTTCAGCAGGACCTGGACATCCCCAACGAAAAGCAGGTGGTGGCTCTGCTCGTGAATCGCCAGGGACAAGTCCTGTGGCGCGCCTCCGGCCCCATGACCGAAGACAAACGTCAGAACCTCATGACCGCCGCCAGCCAGCACTGATCCTTCAGCGTGCCTTCGCTCGCCTGGCGAGCAGTTTCCTGCGCGACGCAGTCAGCTTCTTCTTCTCTCCCACCCGCATCGCCAGCACATCCTTCGTCCGCTTGGGCAGCTTAGCGAAGACCAGCTCACGCGCCGCCGCCAGCAGTTCCTTCAGCTCCGAAGCCGATAGCGTTGTCCACCGCTCTACCGCCACCCAGTGCGCCCGCGCCAGATACGGCGCCGGCATCACGCCTTCTCTCTCCACCAGCTCCGCAAACCGCTCCGGCCCCGCCGCAAACGACAACACCGCCCCATGATCCGGCTCGAGCCCGGCCAGAGCGAACATCTTTCCGCCGATCGCCTTGTCCGCCACCCAGAACACCAGATTGTCCCCCCACTGCATCGTCTCCACGACGTCCGGCAGGGAAAGCAAATACGCTCGCAGCCGTTCCGCGTCCATACCTCTTTGGGTTGTCCCCTCCCTGACCCGAAACAGAAGGGGCGAGAGAATCTCCCGCCCCGCGCTAATCCCTGCAATCTGATCCGTGGACTCTGATCTCACACCGCCGCGGCCAGATACACCCCGAACCATCCCTTCTCATCGGTCCAGCGGTGCCGCACGGTGAATCCGCCCCGCTCCAGCAGTTGCCCCGCGGTATCCGGAGTGAATTTGTAACTGTTCTCGGTGTGAATCGTCTCGCCTCGCCGGAAGCCAACCGTCAGATCCAGCGCCGGAATGGAAACTTCCTGCGCCACCAGGCTCTCGAGGTGCATTTCGATCCGCGCCACCTGATCGTTCCAC
>JBAUGH010000430.1:0-6817 GCA_049679565.1 Acidobacteriaceae bacterium | reverse complement strand
GAACTGGTAGCTGAGGGTCCACTCCTGCACATAGGTGGGATGGATGTTGACTGGAATGTTGTAATACGCGCCGTAGTGGACAAACGAGACGCCTGACGGAGGAGGAATCGGCGTGGGGAACGGGTTGCCGCCTGGATAACCTGAATACGGGTTCGCGAGGCCGTCGGCAGGAGCGCTGAGGCTTACAGTACTTCCCCAGGGAGCCCCCTGTCCCGGATGTGTGCTGTAATTCAATTCAGGGTAATCGTAGAACACGCTGTAGGCGCTGCGAACGCTTTCCTTGCCAGTGCCGGTCGGGTCCCATGCTACGCCGATGCGTGGCTCGAAGTCCGTGAATTTGTGGTTACTGAAAGATGGTGGCACCCCTTTGTCCCCTACAAACACCTCCCCGGGAGGCGCATTGGTAAATACCGCACTTGTTGTTCCCGAGGCGAAATTCACCGCGTCGAAGTGATCGATCTCCGATTGCTTATCCGCCGCGGGCAGGAGGGGCTCCCAGCGCAGGCCAAGATGGGCGGTAAGTTTCGGACTCAATGTCCAGTCATCCTCGGCGTAGGCGCCGATATAGGTTTGCCGAGGATAAGCGACAACGGCATTTGCCTGAGTAAACACGTTGGGATCACCCAGCAGGAAGTCGGCTAATGCCGATCCGGTGAACTGGCCGGTGAACGTCCACTCGCCGTTGCCCAGATAGCTGTTGCTGTAGTTGAGCTGATCGTAGATCCAGTTGAAGCCGAAGGAGAGATGATGGCGGCCCATCATTTTGTCGACGTCATCTGCGGCCTGCAGGCCGTCGCTGGCCCATACACCTGGCGCGCACGAACCGCAGCCCAGGGAAAAGAACGACGAGATGGTCATGTAAATGAAATTTGGCACCACGGTCGATACGTCGATGCCTTCGGTGGTGGGATTGGGAGTATTGGTTGACATGTAGCGGTTCACCGTGAGCTTGGTGCCGGTGATGTGAAGGGCATTCACCAACGTGGGGGAGAGCGAATAGGTGTCACCGAGCGTGAGGGTCTGGCTGACATCGTCTAATCCGGCTCGGCCGGTGTAGAGCAGGTTGGTCAGCGGAGGGGGAGGGTTATTCAGGCGGGAGGTAAAGTAGCGGCCGAAAACACTCTGCTTACCACCGACGGTCCAGTCCAGGCGACCGATGTACTGATCCTCGTTTTCCTCCTCCTCGACGCCGTAGACGAGTTGCCCGCACGAGTTAGTGGACACGGGAATGCTCTTGAGGAGGTTAAGGGCGGGCTGGCTGAATGAGCCGGGATTGATATAGTTGCCAGGATACGGCAACCCGGTGGAGGGATTCGTGAGGGTTTTGGCCTGCCCGCTCGACTGACACGCCGCAGATTCGAAGGTGCTGAAATCGCCCGTAAGAACCTGCTGTGTGGGCACGTAGCTGATACTGTCCTGAGGAATTGAGGTAATGCGGGTTCCCTGATAACCACCAAAAAAGAACAACCGATCGTGGAGAATGGGGCCGCCTATCACGCCGCCGAACTGGTTGCGCTGCAGAGTGTCGGGGCTGGCAGAAAAGTAATTACTGGCGTCCAGAGCGCCGTTGCGAACGAACTCGAAGACGTCGCCATGGAACTGGTTTCCGCCCGACTTGGTCGCTACATTGACGGTACCTCCGGGATGCAGGCCGTAGCGAGCCGAGAGACCGTCGGTCTGAACACTGAATTCATCGACGGCGTCGGGGAAGGGTAGAGGGAGATTGACATTCGAGTAATTGTCGTTATTATCCCCTCCGTCGAGCACGTAGTTCACGCCATTCGCCTGACCGCCCGCGACTGAAATGGCCGTAGACCCGCTGATGTCGGTACTGCCATAGGTCTTGGAGCTAACCACGTCACCTACATTGGTGGCGTTGACCGCGCCGCCGGACAGGGTTACCAGCGAGGTGATTTCGCGGCCGTTGAGCGGCAGTTCCAGTACGTCTTTGTTCGATATCACCTGCGAGGTTGAGGTGTCCTGGGTCTGCACCATGACAGCGTCGGCGGTTACGCTCACTTCCTGGGTAACCTGGCCGACCGGCAGAACAAAGGAAACGGTAATGGTCGATCCTACAGAGAGCACGATGCCGTTCTGAATGTAGGCCTTGAAACCCGGGGCACTGGCGCGCAGCTGGTAACTCCCCGGCGCCAGGTTCACCAGGAAGTAGCTGCCATCCGGGCCGCTGACCGTCCTCCGCGCGACGCCGGTGCCGAGGTTGGTAACGGCGATGGAGACCTTGGGGACAACAGACCCCGTAGTATCCGTGATCACGCCTGTGATCTGCGCGTTCTCGACGGCCTGGGCATGAAGTCGGGGTGTACACGTCAGCAGCAGGGCAGCGGCCCAGAGGACGGCGCACACCGACCGAAAGAGCGAGCTGGCGGAAAGCGATTCGCGATCGGGGAGCGGGGAGCGAAAGACAGGGCGACCATGGAGGATATTGGTCTTGCCTTTAAGACTGTGATTTTGAGATCCGGGGAACATAACGAGCCTCCTGATGATGCCAAATGAATGATCCTGTGCGGTGGCGAAACCCTCGTCGTTTGCCACACGTCATCATCTGCATGGGGTGCTTCTGTTGCGGGTTTTTTGAGGGGCCCCGCAACAGCGCGATAACGGTATAAAGGTCTGGCCAATGTTGTCAAGGGAAAAATTTGCCTGCGGCAGGGTCGTCCTGGAGTGGTCGTCAGCGCCGCCGCACCCGATGCGCGCTCAGCTTGCCTGACAGACGCCGGAGACCGAAGTGATCACCGTCCCGCGGCGTTGACACTATTGTCTGGCGACTGTACCATTCGTCCAACTGCGCTTTCTTTTCTAAGTTTTGCCGGCAACGTGATCCATCTACATGCACGGATTACGACGAGGCGGAGGTGCATTCAGGCCGGAAGGAGCCTCAGCTGTGGCGCCCACCCTTAAAGCAGTGACTCCTGTCGCCCGAACCAAGCTGACGACTTCAGTCTTTGAGCAGTTGGTTTCCTATGTCGTCAAGGACGAATGGAAAGCCGGCGATCGCCTGCCTCCGGAACGCGAGCTTTGCCAGCAGCTCGGTGTCGCCCGGACTTCGCTGCGCGAAGCTCTGAAGGCGATGGAACTGGTGGGGATGGTGGAAAGTCGCGTGGGCGACGGAACGTTTGTCTGCCCGCGGTCCGAATTTCTCAGCCGTCCGCTGCTGTGGGCATTTACCGGATCGGATCACGAGGAGCTCCAGGAGATTATGGAGGCTCGCATCATTATCGAGGAAAATCTTGCCGCGCTGGCCGCAACCCGCGCGAAACCCGAGCAGGTTGACGCGATTGGACGCGCGGTTCAATTGATGCGAAGCAGCGTCGGCAGGGGCGATTCCACACTGGAATCGGACATGGCCTTTCACATGGCCATCGCGGAAGCAGCGCAGAATTCTATCCTGGGAAACGCGGTACAGTTGCTGCGCAACCTCCTGCGGCAGTGGATCGTTTATAAGCTCCTTATACCGGAAGTTCCGGAAGCGGTGCTGAAGCGGCATGCGGAGATTTATCGGGCGATTGCAGCGCGGAAACCGTCTGCCGCTCGAAATGCGATGCGCCTTCACCTCGAAGAAACGATGAAACTGCTAAAAGATGTGGTGAAGCAGCACCGGCGCGAAGCCAGAGCGGGCGATTAAGCTCGGAAAGCTCTTTGAGCCGGGAGCGTTCTCGTGCGTGCCTGCGGCCCGAAGCTCAAGCGGCGAATTCAGCTGCTTGCCAATAGTAGAGGTCTATGCAGGATTTCTGCTTCCATGGCATTTCAAACGTTTTATGACCGGCTTCGCACAGAGGTGGCGTTCGCCACAGCAAAACCGAGGAACGTTTAGCACGAATCTCCAGCATGGGAGCGAGTGACGTGCAGGTGCATTTTGCATTTGGAAAACCCGGGCTCTCCCTCGCCCTGCCGGAGGGCCCGCGCTATCAGCTCATTCTCAGCCGCTCCTCCGCGCCGCTCGCAGACCCGGTAGCCGCGATCGAGGCCGCTCTCGACCACCCCATCGGCTATTCTTCTCTCTCCACGCTGGCCGCGGGTAAAAAGAGCGCCGCCATTTCCGTCTGCGACATCACCCGCCCGGCGCCCAATCGGCTCACCCTGCCGCCGCTACTCGAACGTCTGCATCGCGCCGGCATTCTACAGGAGTCGGTGACCATCCTGATCGCGACCGGTCTGCACCGCCAGGCCACACCCGCCGAACTCGATACGATCCTCGGCCCGCAGATTGCCTCCCGCTATTCGATCGGCAATCACGACGCCCGCGAGCGCGCGCTTCACCGATCGCTCGGACAAACGCGCCGCGGGACGCCGGTCTTCATCGACCAGCGCTTCATCACCGCCGACCTCCACATCACTCTCGGCTTGATCGAGCAGCATCTGATGCTCGGTTTCTCCGGCGGGCGCAAACTCGTCGCTCCCGGCCTCGCCGGCGACGAAACCATCCGGGCCATCCATGCCCCGCGATGGATGCGCGAACCCGCCGCGACCGAAGGATCCATCGAGCAGAATCCGCTGCACCAGGAGCTCCTCGAGATCGCCCAGCTGGCCGGGCACCACTTCATTCTCGATGTCACGCTCACGCGCGACCGGCGGATCTCCGGTGTGTTCGCCGGCTCACCGGTCGAAGCCCACGCGGCCGGCGTGCGCTATCTCCGCGACCACTCCATGGAACGATTGCCGCAACTGGCCGATGGGGTCATCACCAGCGCTGCCGGCTATCCGCTCGACCTCACCTTCTACCAGACCATCAAGGGCATCACCGCGGCACAGCATATCGTGAAGCCGGGCGGCAGCATCCTGGTGCTGAGCGAATGCGCTGAAGGCACCGGCTCGCCGGAATTCTCAGAGAAGCTGCGCGCCTACGCCGGCGCGGAAATCTACCTCCGCGCAATCGCCGACACGCCGGTCGTTCCCGACCAATGGCAGCTGGAGAAACTCGCCCTCACGCAGCGAAGCCACAGGCTGTTCCTTTACACGCCGGGCGTCGTGAATGAGCAGCTCGGATCTCTGGCGACCGCCAATTACGCCAGCGTGGAGGCTGCGATCGGGGCGTTTCTCGGAAGCCTCGGGCCACAGCCTTCGGTAGCCCTGATCCCCGAAGGACCCTATGCCTTCGCTCGGGTCGAGCACAAGCGAACGGAGAGCGAGTCCGCAGCTACCGCAACCACACTATGATTGGCGGCTGAAACGAAACCAGATACGGCACAACAGCTTTCGACATATTCACATACTATGATTTACCTGCTTTGGGAGCAGAGGGTCGGGGGTTCGAATCCCTCCGCCCCCGGCCATTCAATCAAAACCTTACTTTGATTCCTGGCCGGCCTCAGCCGTCGCTCCTGCTGCCGCATAACATCCTTGCGGGTGACTAAGGCGGTTCCTTATTGTGAAAGCCGACCTGTTAGAAACAGGTCAATCGCGACGTCCTTGTCCGCTTTCCAGAACATAAAACCTGGATCCTTCAGTCCCCATTGGATGTATGGCACGGTAAAACGAGCTTTGACCGTTGCGGTTGTGCCTTCGAGATGGACAAGCATGGGGATGGTGATCTCGTGAGGCGTGCTGAGGAGGTTGAAGATACCAGTTACCTGAATGGTCGAGTCGCCTGAGGGAGCGATTGCGCCGGTATAGGTCTTCGGCTCAAAGGACACGGTCGCGTACTGACCCACCCTGAGAATGTCCTTATCCATCTTCTTATCGCGGCTGTCGTTGCCGGTCTTCCCGCTGCCGGCCAATACAACCACCGAACCGGACATCTCAGGATTCCTGCGGTCAAACTCAATCGATCCGGATTGAATGTGAAACGTGCCGTTGACCACCTCGTGCGTCGTGTTGAGCGTCATCCTGACCTCGCTGGTATCGGGATTAACTGCGAAGGTCTGATGCTGGGCGAGTGCGGCTGGAGCGAGTATGACTGCGAGGGACAGGATTGCGAAGGATTTCATTGCAACTCCCCTGAAGGGTTTGACCACCAAGAATGTTTTGCCGTGGGTGGATTTCAGCTGGCGAACACCTGCGGAACAACAGCGGCAGGCTGGGTGACGCGTGTCAGCCTGGCCGTCACGCGCATCGCGCCGGGCCAGACCCTGAGGCAGAACGGCAGTAGAGCGCGCGCGACGGCGTTGTTCAAACCGTCGGCGGCGAGCTCGGCAAGACGCATCTGCAGCAGCATTGCCGAGCGCAGTTTTGACTGAAAGATCGGCGCCGGCTCCGCGGCAAGACAGGCAGCGGCGGCCCGGCGGGCAGTATGCAGGGCGATGGATATGCCATCGCCGGTGAACGAGGGGATTACCGCGGCCTGATCGCCGATGCAGTAGAGCCCATCCTCGGTTGTGCGGCGGATGTATCCGTAAGGGATATGAGTGATGGTGATCGGTTTGTCGAGCAGCGGTTCCGCGCCGGCCAGCCGCATCGCAAGGTGGGGGCAGTCCTGCTGCATCTTCGCAAGAAGGCTCTCCCAGCGAAGACCCGCACGTGCAAAATACCGCCGTTGCACCACACAGCAGAAATTCGTAATGCCGTCTTCCACCGGCTGGATACCACCGTAGCCTCCGGAATAGAGCGTCAGCTCGGAGGCGTCCGCCAGGTCAGCCGTCTGGGCGGAGGACAGCCGGAAATACATCTTGAAGCCGACCCATTGGTGAGGGTCCTTCGGGCGGCCGTGGCCGCGCAGATCGTGCTTGCCTGTGGCGAGAAAAACGGTTGGAGCTTCGTAGATGGCGCCGTCGTCGAGCCTGGCCTGCCAGAGGTTGGCGGTCGTGCGGGCGAGCGCCTGCACACTGCGGCCGCGCTCGACGCGAACTCCCGCAGCTATGGC
>JBAUGH010000429.1:0-3701 GCA_049679565.1 Acidobacteriaceae bacterium | reverse complement strand
GCAACCGCAGACGACGACCGGCTGATTTTCTCCGCGGCACAGGTTTCTGTGTCCGACATTTTGAATTCGGCCCGGGAGTCGAAGCGGCCGACTATCCGCCGCCGGGCCCTGGGGCTTCGACCCTCTTCATCTTCCTACCACTCTATAGATTCGACGCGCCAGATCCGCCTTCGGAACCAGAATCCCGGACGGCAACAGCCACTTCCCACGTCGCCGTTTTGCCATTGGCGCGACGCGCTCCGGCTGCCTGCCGCCTGCTACTCTGGGTACGCCGTCACCCCACATTTTGGATTAGCTGCCATGGGTCGAATCGCCTCGCGGCTCCCTCTCTCGAAGTGTATCGGTTTGGCCGCCTGCCTCCTCGCCGGCGCCGGCCGGGCCCAGTCCGCGGCCTCGCCGATCCCCGTCAAAGTCGTCATCGTGACCACCTTCGAGAACGGCGCCGACACCGGGGACAAGCCCGGCGAATTCCAGTACTGGGTCGAACGCGAGCATCTGGATCGCACCCTCCCGTTCCCCGGCGGGATGCGCGATCTGCGCGCCAACGCCGACGCTTCTGTGCTCGGCATTGTCACCGGCATGACCATCGGCCCCTCGGCCGCCTCCATCATGGCGCTCGGCCTCGATCCCCGCTTCGACTTCACCCATGCTTACTGGATTCTCGCCGGCATTGCCGGTGTCGACCCCAATGTTGCCTCGGTGGGCTCCGCCGCCTGGGCCCGTTGGATCGTCACCGACATCCGCCAGGAAATCGATCCCCGCGAAGCTCCACCGGACTGGCCGTACGGCATCTTCGCCATCGGCGCCACCCGTCCCGGCCAGGTTCCCGACCCCAAACGGCTGTGGGGCAGCGAGCCTATGGCGTATCCGCTCAACTCCGCCCTGGTGGACTGGGCCTTCCGCCTCACGCAGCACGTCGCCCTCATGGATACGCCTGAGCTTGCCACCCTGCGCGCCGCGTGGAAGGGCAACCCCAATGCCCAGCGGCTGCCCTTCGTCCTCGAAGGCGATGTCTTCTCGTCGGATTCCTACTGGCACGGCCGCATCCTCACCCGCTGGGCTGAGGATTGGGTCCGCCTCCACACCCACGACCAGGGCCGTTTCACGATGACCGCGATGGAAGACTCCGGCATCGCCGAAGCCCTTCGCCGCCTCGATGCCATGCACCGCGCCGACTACCGCCGCTTCCTGGTCCTTCGCACCGGGTCCAACTTTTGCATGCCGCAGCCGGGCCAGTCTGCCGCGGACTCGGTCACCGCCCCTTACATCGGAGGACTTGCCGCGCTCGACGCGGACTGGCGGGTGGGATCGCCCGTCCTTCACAATCTCCTCGACCACTGGAACCAATACCGCGACCACCTCCCAGGCAACTAGCGGTTGGCTGGCCGTTTGCCGGCCGTTGGCTGGGGGTTCGCTGGGGGTTGGTTCGCTGGCTTTTCCCGAACGCTGGACGCTGTACGCTGAACGCTCGTTTTCCCCGGCTACCAGCTATACTTGAAGGAGAAATCTCGCCTCTCCGCGTGGCCTGCGCCGACGCGTCCGCCCGCAGGAGACGCCCACGAAAAGGTCGTTACCATCGCATGATTCGCTTTCTGCAGAAAGAAACCAAGTTCACCAAAGTCATCTTCATCGCCATCATCGGCGTCACCTGCATCCTGATGGTCATCTTCCTGGTTCCCGGCATTTTCCAGGACTCGACGTCTTCGACCACGACCTACGCCAGCATCCGCCACGGCGGCATCCTCGGCCGCTTCCTCCCGGCTGAGGAGACGATCCCGGTTGGCGATGTGCAGCAGGCCGCCCAGCGCATGACCCGAGGCCAGCAGATCCCCGACCAGCTGATGCCCTACTTCATGCAGCAAGCCGGGCAGCAGCTCATCATGCAGCAGATTGTCCTTGCGGAAGCCCACCGCCTCGGCATGACCGCCAGCGACGCCGACGTGGCCAACTTCCTGCACCAGGGCATGTGGGGTCAGTACCTGTTCCCCAACGGCAAGTTCATCGGCCAGAGCGCCTATACCGAGTTCGTCGCCCAGAACCTCAACATGACCACCGATAAGTTCGAGGGCGAGATCAAGAAGCAGATCGTCTCCGACCGCCTGCGCGACCTGATCACGGCCGGGGTCACTGTCTCGCCGGCCGAGGTTCGCGACACCTATCGCAAGCAGGCCACCAAAATTAAGTTCCAGTATGCGGTGCTCTCGGCCGATGACATGCGCAAGACCATCAATCCCACCGACGCCGAGCTGCAGGACTTCTACAAGCAGAACGCCAATCGTTACACCAATGCAATTCCCGAGACCCGCCAGATTCAGTACATCCTCATCACCGACAAGGATCTTCCCGGGGGCAAGCCGCAGGTCACGGATGCTGAGATCCAGCAGTATTACAACCAGAACCAGCAGCAGTATCACGTGGACGCTCAGGTGAAGGTGCGGCACATCCTGATTGCGGTCGATCCCAATGCCGGGCCCGCCGCCGATGCGGCGGCCAAAGCCAAAGCCCAGGGCATCCTCGACCAGCTCCGCAAGGACAATGGCAAGGACTTCGCGGACCTGGCCAAAAAATACTCCGACGACCCCGGATCTAAAGATCAGGGCGGCGAACTGGGCTGGCTCAAGCACGGCGCCACGGTCCCGGAATTCGACCAGACCGCCTTCGCGCAGCAGCCCGGCCAGATCTCCGGCCTCGTCCGCACCCGCTTCGGCTACCACATCATCCAGACGGAAGATAAGCAGGAAGCCCACACCAAGCCGCTCTCCGAAGTGAAGGCCTCGATCGTGGACGTCCTGACAAAGCAGAAGGAAGCTCAGGCGGAGCAGCAGTTCGTCCAGCAGATCGCGGGCCAGGCGCAGAAGGACGGCCTGACCGCCGCCGCGGCCGCGCATCATCTGCCGGTGGTCACCAGCGATTACGTGGCCTCGAACGCCAGCCTGCCCGCGCTCAGCGACAGCTCCAAACTTCTCACGGCGGCCTTCGCCGGCAAGCCGGGCGGTCCGATTCAGGCGGCCAGCACCGGCGACGGCGATTTCGCGATCTTCCAGGTGGCCGGCGTCAAAGCGGCCCACACCCCCACCTTCGACGAGTACAAATCGCACGTGCTCGACGACTTCCGCGACCAGCAGGTCACCGCGCTGCTCTCGCGCAAGACGAATGAGCTTGCCGATCGCGCCCACGCGGAGCACGACCTCGCCAAGGCCGCCAAAGAAGTGGGCGCCACCATGAAGACCAGCGACCTGGTAGGCCGCGATTCGCAGGTGCCCGACATCGGCGCTCTCGCCACCGCTGCGCCGGCCCTCTTCGACCTCAGCACCGGCGGAATCAGCTCCGCCATCGACAACGGCACCACCGGCGTCGTCGCGCAGATCGAGGACAAGCAGGAGCCCAGCGACGCCGATATCGCGAAGAACTTCGATACCACCCGCGACGCCCAGCTCAACCAGCGCCGCGACCAGGTCTACGAAGTGTTTGTCACGAATCTGGTCAATACCTACGAGAAGGCCGACCGCGTGCTGGTCAACCGCAAGCTGGCGCAGCAGCCGCTCCAGGGAATGTAACCAGCCCCGTGCCCCCATCCACCCAGCCCGCGTCCGCGATCCTACGCCGACGCGGGCGTTTTGCTTTCTCCACCCGGCTCCCGGCTCCCGACGCAGTTTTCGCCTTTGCCCCTGGCTACCGGCTACCCGCTGCCTTTTAAGCAT
>JBAUGH010000428.1:0-1689 GCA_049679565.1 Acidobacteriaceae bacterium | reverse complement strand
AACGACCTGATCGAGTATCTGAGGACACGATGAAGCAGGCGGCGATTCTCGGGTTGTTGCTGATGGCCGGCGCGGCCGCGTTGCCCGGCCAGCGGACTGCGCATCCCGCAAAAGATGCCCACCCGATGACGGCTTCGCAAAATGTCCCGTCCATGCCGCGCTACCGCTTCGTGAATTACACCACCGCCAATGGACTTCCCAACGATCACGTCTACTCCGTCCTCGTGGATGGCGACCGCGTCTGGGCCGGAACCGACAACGGCCTGGCCCTGTACCAGAACGGCCGCTGGAAGGTGTACACCACCGCCGACGGCCTCGCCCAGCAGGCGGTATTATCCCTCGCCCTCGACAAGCGGACCGGCGCGGTGTGGGCCGGAACTATGGGCGGCCTCAGCCGCATCTCCGCAGGCCGCATCGATACCTTTACCCAGCTCAATTCCGGGCTCAGCAACGACGTGGTCTACGGCGTTTCCGTCCAGGGCGATGACCTCTGGGTCGCGACCGCCGCGGGCGCCTGCCGGCTGAACACCCGCACCGGCCAGTGGTCGCTCTACAACGAGCGCAATACGCCTATGCGCGAGATATGGGTCTACGGCGTCTCGGCCGCCGCCGACAAGGTCTACTTTGCCGTGTGGGGCAGCGGCCTCCTCGAGTACACCCCGAAGACCGCGGCCTGGGATATCTACAGGGATCCCGACGGGGAAACCGAAATCGTGCTGCTGAAGAATCAGGGCCTGATCCACGACATCACCAGCTCGGTCAGTTATGTGGATGGCATCGTCTGGGTTTCAACTTACTTTGGCGACAGCCGCTACGACGGACGCTACTGGCATAACTTCCTGACCAAAGACAGCGGCCTGCCCAGTAACTTCACCAACTATGTCAAAGCAGTGGACGGCAACCGCGCGTGGTTCTGCACCGACAAGGGCCTGGCTTACTACGACGGCGCCAACTGGGCCGTATATAGCCCGGCGGTCGATACCGGCAAGCCGGAAATCACCGTGCGTGACGCGCAGGGGCGCATCACCCATGTCCCCGTAACCACCGCGCCGGCGCATAACTACATTCTCGGGATCGATTTTCAGGGTTCGGATATATGGGTCGCTACCGCCAAAGGGCTCAGCCACGGAATTTATCAACCATAGGAGACTGACGTATGGGTGCAATTGCAGGTTTAATGGAAAACATCGCGCATCTTCCGATTCAAAAGCGCGCCATCACCAATCATGGAGTTCTCAACGAGGCCTTTGCTTATGCGAAGCCCAGCTCGTTTTCGCGCGGCATGCGCATCGACCTCAACGGGCTCACCATCCTGCTCATTTCCGGCACCGCCAGCATCGACGAGGCAGGCAAAAGCATTCACATCGGCGACCTGCGCGCGCAGACACAGCGCACCTTCGCGAACCTCACCGGCCTGCTGGCCAGCGAGGGCGCGACCTGGAAAGACATCGTGCGCACCAGTTGCTACCTGCGCGATATCGACCGCGACTATGAGGCGTTCAACGAGGAGCGGACCGCGTTCTTCGCCGAGCAGCAGCTCGATCCGCTGCCCGCCTCGACCGGCATCCAGGCCAAGCTGTGCCGGCCTGAACTGCTGATCGAGATCGAAGCGATCGCCATGTTCCACACGCCGAAGGAGTAGCGGTGCGCTGCCGGAACATTGCCGCGCTGGCCGCGCTGTTGACCGCC
>JBAUGH010000427.1:0-2253 GCA_049679565.1 Acidobacteriaceae bacterium | reverse complement strand
CCGCGACCGCCTCATCCTGCACGCCGTCACCGAGGCGTACCGCAACATCATTCCGCCCACGTCGTTCCCCGTCATCCTCCTGTTCCTCGAGATGCCGCCGCGCGAAGTCGACGTCAACGTGCATCCCGCGAAGACCGAGGTCCGCTTCCGCCAGCAGTCGGTGGTCCACGACTTCGTCCGTGAAAGCATCCGGGTGACGCTGATGAAGACCCGGCCCGCGGCCAGCTTTGTCGATGCGATCACCGCCAGCCCCCATGCCTCCTCTTCGCTCGTGCTGGAAACCGGCCTCGAAGAACCCGATTCCGACCCGCCGCATCCGCAGGACACCGCTTCCTTCACGCTGGCGCCTCCCGAACTGCCCCCCGAAGCCGTGCCTCTGCCGTTTGTCTCCACAGCGGGCGCGGGACACCCGTCCATCGCCGCGGATCCTATCGGCTCCCTGACAAAGACCAACGGCCACGCCTGCTCGGCCTCCGCTTTTCCCGAGGGAGAGGCCGAGCCGCCCGCCAGCCTGCACTCTCTTGCCTCGCTCAAACCCCTCGGCCAGCTCCGCGAATCCTTCATTCTCGCCACCAACGACCAGGGCCTCTGGATCATCGATCAGCACGTCGCCCACGAGCGCATCCTGTTCGAGAAAATCCTCCGCGAGCGTCAGACCGAGCGCGTCGAGCGCCAGCGCCTGCTCATGCCCATGCTCATCGACCTGCTCCCCGCGCAGATGGTGGTCTTCGCCTCGCTCACCGAGGAACTGGAGCGCAACGGCTGCGAGGCCGAGCCCTTCGGACCGCACACCATCGCCGTCAAAGCTGCCCCAGCCGGCCTCAGCGGCGCCGAGCTCGAGCGCATGATCCACGAAGTCCTCGAGCAGCCGGGCGCCTCCGCCCAGTCCGACAACCTCGAGACCGCCCGCACCCGCATCGCCGCCTCCATCGCCTGCCACGCCGCCATCAAGGTCAACATGCCGCTCGATCCCGCCCGCATGGAATGGCTTCTCGCAGAGTTGGCCAGGACCGACCATCCCACCAGTTGCCCGCACGGCCGCCCCATTGCTTTACGATATTCATGGAAGGACATTCAGCGTGCCTTCCAGCGCATCTAGTGTTGTCATCCTGGTCGAGCCTTCCGAATCCGTTGCGCCCGCTGTTGGCGCAACAGAATAATTCATGCACCCGTCGAAGGACCTGCATTTCGCATTTCTGGACCCATAACCGCACCGAAGCAGGCACCGTTTGAACCAGCAACAGTTACAAATCGCGCGCGCCGCGCTGTGGCACCCGACCGCTTCCGCCCAGGGATCAGCGCAGGGCCCGGCTGACTCGCTCGTGTACGACGAAGCCGCCCGCTGGCTCGACGACATCGGCCTCTGTCTCTTTCTTCCGCGCCCCGTGCAGCTTCCCGTGCCCGCACCCTCTCTGGTCGAAGCCTGCGTGGGCGCTGCGAGTCTCACCCCGCCTCCCGCTGCCATCGCCCACGCCACCGCGCTCGCGGCCCGCCTGGTGGCCGAGGACCGCGCCGTTCCTCTCAACCTGCTCGCCACCCATGCGGAGCAGCCCGACTTCCTGATTACCCCCGAGGTCCTGCCCTGGGTGGCCGCCGTCCGCGGCGACCGCCAGTGGAAGGCTGCGCCCGGCGGGCACACTCCACCTCTCATCCTCCGCACCTGGGAGGCCCTCGACCGCGAAGGCGAAGCCACCGCCATCGAGCTGCGCGAGATCCTCGGCCGCGAACTCACCGAAGCCGCCGTCCTCCGTGCCCTCATCGCGCTCTGGACCGGCCTGCGCGCCATCCCCGTCGCGACCACCACCGGCGAGCCCACCCGCTGGACCCTGCTCAAACACCGCTTCCCTGACCAAATGGCGACCGGCGCCAACACTGCGCAGACCACCGCGCTCTCCGCGCTGCTCTCCATTTATCTCCGCTCCGTGGTCGCTGCCACCGCCGAAGAAGCGGAGATTATCCTTTCGCCGCTGACCAGCCGCTCGCGCATTCGCGATGTTCTCCACGGCATGACGGCCGCGCGCCAGTTCGCCACCATGTCGGTCGGCACCCACACGCTGCTCTTCGTCGCAGGCTCGCTGCCCGAGACCGCCGCGCCCGAACCGGAGCCGGCCGCCACTCCTCAGGCTTCAAGCGCAGCCCCACCGTCGAAACCCCGTCCACGGCCATGGCTGGAGAACCGCCGTCCGACCGGTCCTTCCGCGCGCCAGCAGGAGCGCCGCGGACCTCCGCGCTTCGCATCGCGCTCCGCACCCT
>JBAUGH010000426.1:0-6895 GCA_049679565.1 Acidobacteriaceae bacterium | reverse complement strand
GGTAACATCTGCGTCACCTTCTCCGGGCAGCGCGGCCAGGAGACGCCGGTGTCGGTCTTTCGCATCGAGCGGGACGGAGAGATGCGGCCGTTCGCGCGCGGCATCATGAACGCCACCGGGCTGGCGGTCGATTACGAGGAGAATCTCTACGTTTCGTCGCGACACGAAGGCAAGGTGTACCGCGTGGCGAAAAACGGAGCATCGGCGGTCTACGCCGAGGGCATGGGCGTCGCCACCGGGCTGGCGTTCGACGCGGACCAGAACCTTTATGTCGGCGACCGAAGCGGGACGATCTTCAAAATCGCGCCGGACCGGCAGATCTTTGTCTTTGCGACCCTGGAGCCGAGCGTGGCAGCGTATCACCTCGCCTTCGGTCCGGATGGAACCCTCTATGTAACCGGGCCGACCACCTCGAGCTACGATGCGGTCTACGCCATCAATCGGGAAGGGGATATCGGCGTGTTGCACCGCGGGCTGGGCCGGCCGCAGGGCGTAGCCGTGGACATTGCCGGCAACGTATACGTGGCCGCTTCACTGCGCGGGCGGCGGGGCGTGGTGATGATTACACCCCGGGGAGAACCTTCGCTCGCGATTTCGGGGACGGGGCTGGTTGGGTTCACCTTTGTGCCCGGCGGCGGCGCCCTGCTGGCGACCAGCACCTCGCTTTATCATGTGTCGTTGGGAGTTGAAGGCTGGCGGATTTTTTGAGCGCTCGCGCCGGGGCGGCTGACTTTGCGCGGGGAAATTCCGGAGATCGATGAACGCGGAGATTATCGCGGTTGGGTCGGAGATGCTCACCCCGCACCGTCAGGACACCAACTCGCTCTATATCACCGAAAAACTGAATGAGCTGGGTGTCGCAGTCGACTTCAAAACGATTGCGGGCGACAAGCTGAAGCATCTGGCCGACGCGGTCCGCCATGCCCTGGGCCGCGTCGACATCCTGGTGGTGTCCGGCGGTCTGGGCCCGACCGAAGACGACCTGACCCGCGAAGCGGTCGCGCAGGCGCTGGGCGTGGAGGTGAAGCGCGACCCGGAAATCATCGCCCACCTCTACAAGCGCGCGGCGGCGCGGCGCTGGACGATGACCCGCAACAACGAGAAGCAGGCGGACGTGATCGATGGCGCGACGATTCTGACGAACAAGCAGGGATCGGCGCCCGGGCAGTGGCTGGACACGGTCTTCGCGACCCATCGCAAGCTGGCCATGCTGCTCCCCGGTCCTCCCCACGAACTGAAAGCCATGTTCGAGGAAGAGTGCCTGCCGCGGCTGCGTGAAATCCTGCCCAAACGTCATATCGCTACCCGGGTGCTGAAGGCGGCGATGATCGGGGAGTCGGCGGCGGACTCGAGGATTGCGCCGATCTACACGCAGTACAAAGACGTTGACACGACGATCCTGGCGCACCTGGGCGATATCGAACTGCGGCTGAGCTGCGCAAAGCCGATTCCGGATCTGGCACAGGCGCGGGTGGATGAGCTGGCAGGAAAGATCGAGGAGGAACTGGAGGACTACCTCTACTCGTCGCAGGGCGAAACGCTGGAGCAGATCGTGCTGTATTACCTGGAACTCCGCGGAGCGACGCTGGCGGTGGCGGAAAGTTGCACCGGCGGCATGGTAGCCGAACGGCTCACCAGCGTAAGTGGAAGCTCGCGGTCGTTTGTCGGTGGCGCGGTGGTCTACAGCAATCGGCTCAAGACAGAGCTGGCGGGCGTGGACCCGCACCTGATCGCACAGCATGGAGCGGTAAGTCGGGAAGTGGCCGTGGCGCTGGCGGAAGGGATCCGCGAACGCTGCAGCACCACGCTGGGGTTGGGCATCACCGGCATCGCCGGGCCGGGCGGCGGTACGGAAGAGAAGCCGGTGGGGCTGGTCTATGTAGCGGTCAGCGATGCCGATGGGACCGAGGCGGTGGAAAAGCGCTTCTCCGGCGATCGGGCCGGGGTCCGGTTCTACGCCAGCCAGCAGGGGTTGGACCTCCTGCGGCGCCGGCTGATGTAACAGAGGCGGCCTGTAGCCGGTAGCCTGTAGCCCGAAACGCTGACCGGTTACCAACTGCCAGCCTTCTTTTCAGATCAGCAAAATTCTTTTGCTTACCCACTTGCGCATTCATCTGTCTTATGTGTTACAGTGGGTAACACTATGGCGCGTAACGTACAGGGAAAACATGACCCCGCAGAGCTGGGAGAACTGGAGCGGGAGATTCTGAGTCTTGTCTGGAGGCTGGGCGAGGCGACCGCGGAGCAGGTGCGGGAAGATCTGGGTCGGCCGCTCAAGGATTCGACGATCCGCACGGTGTTGCGCCGGCTGGAAGAGAAGGGCTACGTGGCGCACTCGCTGGACAGCCGGACGTTTCTTTACCGGCCGGCCGAGTCTCCCCACAAGGTCGCGGGGCGCGCAGTGCAGAGGATTGTGGACTGGTTCTGTGCCGGGTCGGTCGAGGAGTTGCTGGTGGGGATGGTGGACTCGAAGGTGGTGAGCCGGGCGGAGCTGGAGCGTCTGGCGCGAAGAATTGCGACGGCCAAAGGGGAGGCCAAAGGCGAGGAAGGAGGCAGGGGATGACGGCAATGATGATCGAAGCTGCGCTGCGCGGGCTGGTGTTGGCGGCCATGGTCGGCGCGGGGCTGGGCGTGCTGCGGGTAACCAATGTGCCGGTGCGCAAGGCGGCGTGGACGCTGGTGCTGGTCGGGTCAATGGCGATGCCGTTCCTGATGCGGTGGCCGGTGCTCACCGGACTCGCAGCGCGGTTCGGCTGGGCGGTGCCGATCCATCGGACCGCCGAGGCGCCGCTGCCGTCCGAGATCAGAATTCTGCCCACGACGGTGGCAGTTGCGGCGGCGCCCCTGGATACGGCTGTGCCGGAGCAGTCGCCGGCCGCCGCGAAAATGGCGCCGATCACGGATCCGACATCGAACGCCATCGCCGTGCCCACTCCGGTCATCACCCTGAATCCGGCTGCAACGGATTCGCCGGCGGCGCGGCGGACGTGGCAATGGCCGCCGCTGGAGCGGCTGATCCCCATGATCTATCTGGCGGTCTGCGGGGCGCTGCTGTTGCGGCTGCTGTGGGGACTGGGTGCGGCCTGGTGGATTTGGACGCGGGCGGAAGAAGTGTCCCCGCTCGTGGCTCCCGAGCCGAACGTTCGTGTGAGCCCGAAGGTTCCTTCGCCGGTGACGATCGGGAGTGGGGTTGTGCTGCCCGCCAATTACGAGGAGTGGGGCCGGGCCAAGCTGCGTGTGGTGCTGGCGCATGAGCGCTCGCATGTGCGGCAGATGGATTTCTATCTGCAGTTGCTGGCGGGGCTTTACACCGCCTTCTTCTGGTTCACCCCGCTGGGATGGTGGCTGAAGCGGAGCCTGTCGGCTCTGGGGGAGGCGATCAGCGATCGCGCGGGAATGGAAGTCGCGTCGAGCCGCTCCGATTACGCCGGGGTGCTGTTGGAGTTTGCCGCGATGCCGCGGCGCGCGCTTCCGGGTGTAGCCATGGCGCGGGCGGGAAATCTGTCGAGGAGGGTGGAAGGCCTGCTCAACGAGAATCTTTTCCGGAAAGCATTTGCCGAGGGGCGGCGGAGGGCAATGATTTCTCTTCTCCTCGTTCCTGCGGCTCTATTTGCTGTGACCGCTTTGGTGCGGGTTCCCGGCGCAGCCGCGCAAACCAACACGGCTTCCCGGACCCCAACGCCGCCCGTCCCGAACCAGAATCGGGAGGAGGCGCAGCTGCCGCTCGCGGGACAGTCGAATCCGCCGGAGAGCCAGGTGTCGACGATGGATGCGGAGACGGGGCAGAATCCTGCAGCGCCTCCTGCTGCCCAGGCTCCAGCAGCGGCGGCTGACATGCCGGCTCCGCAGCCCGCACCGGCACCGCAGGTTGCGCCCGGACCGACGGCGGGAAATTCCGCAGTGCCGGAAGCAGCGCCTGCGCCGGAAGCGCCCCAGGATGTTCCGGAGGCCATGACCCTGGACGTCGGACCGACGCCGGAAGTATGGATGAAGGTTCCGAAGATACCGGACATGAAGATCGTCATGCCGAAGATCCCGGACATCCCCATCGGCACCAGGATGCTGAGCATGATGGCCGGAGGCTGGGGAAACAACCTGAGCCTGATGGAGCCCTACGGAAGCTTTTATCTGACCCAGAACGGTGGCATGAATGGCTACGCGTACCATTTCTCGTCCAACGGCGATTCGTGGGCCGTTGTGAATGGGGCGGGAAAGAACGCGAACATTTCCGGCGATGGAATCAGCAAGGACCAGCTCGATCTGGCCCAGCGGATGGCGAAAGGGCCGTTTCTGTGGTTTACGCATGACGGCAAATCGTACATGGTGGACGATCCATCCATCGTGGCCCGCATCCAGTCGCTGTACGCGCCGATGAAGGAGCTCGGGCCCCAGCAGGAAGCGCTGGGGATTCAGCAGAGAGTTCTGGGAAAGATGGAAGCGGAGCTGGCGCGGTCGCAGCGCGAGCAGGCCAGCGTGCGCGTCCCGGACTTGTCGAAGGAGATGGCCGACGCCAAGGCGGCGCTTGACAGCCTGCAGTCGGAACAGGGGCAGATGCTGAGCGAGCAGAAGCTGGCCGAGATGCAGGGTAAGCTGGCCGAGATGGAAGCGCGGCTGGGATCGCTCGAAGCCGGCGCCGCGATGCAAAACAATTTTGCGCAGAGAATGCGCGCGCTCGGCGATCAGCAGCGGCAGTTGGGCGAGCAGCAGCGGCAACTCGGGGAGCAACAGAAGAAACTCTCGGAGCAGGCCGAGCAGCAGGTGCAGAGCATCATTCAACAATGCCTGCAGAACGGGAAGGCTACGCCCCTGAAGTAGAAGCGCGGCTCACCCGCGCGATCGGCCGGGCGGTTCCGTATCGGCGCCGACCGGCTGCTGGCAGGGTGGCGCCAGGCGCGTACGCCTGAACGGCGAATCCACTGATAGACTCGTAAGCGCAATGCCGTTCTTCTTCTATACAGCGGTGGCGACCGGGGCCTACCTGCTCGGGTCGATTCCCTTCGGCTATTTGCTGGTGCGCGCCTTCCGCAAGGAAGATATACGGGAAAAAGGCAGCGGGAACATCGGCGCCACGAACGTGATCCGCTCGGGCGCGAAAGGGCTGGGCGCTGTCACTTTCCTGCTGGATGTTCTCAAGGGCTACGCTGCGGTGGCTCTATGCGCCATGGCGGCGGTCCAGATGGGTGCGCGCTGGGATGTGCGCGTCAATGCATGTGCCCTGGCGGCCCTGTGCGCGATTCTCGGGCACGTCTACACGGTCTGGCTGGGATTTAAAGGCGGCAAGGGAGTGGCCACGGCGTTCGGCGTGTTCCTGGCATTGGCTCCGTGGGCCGCGCTGGCGGGGCTGGGCGTGTTTGCCCTCGTCTTTGCGCTGTCCCGCTACGTTTCGCTGGGATCGATTCTCTCGGCGGCCGCATTTCCGATCTTTGCCCTGCTGCTGCCGCATGCGCCGCGCACGGCGTGGGCAACCGCGGTGTTGTTTCTCGCGCCTCTGATCGTGATCCTGAAGCACCATGCCAACATTGCGCGCCTGGTGCGGGGGACGGAATACCGCTTCGGCAGGACAGGAGCGACCGCTTCATGAGCCGGATCGCCTTGATGGGCAGCGGCGCATGGGGCACCGCTCTGGCGATCAGTCTGGGAAGACGCGGCGGCCATGACATCCGCCTCTGGTCGTGGGCGAAAGATGTTGCCGCGACCATGCGCGAGCAGCGCGAGAACGCGCATTTCCTGCCCGGCTTCCGGATCCCGCCAGCGGTCGAGATCTTCGAGGACGCGGGCGAAGCGCTCAGAGGCGCCGAGATCGTGGTGAGCGTCACCCCTTCGCAGTTTGTGCGCTCCTCCTACGAGCAATTTGCTCCGCACCTGCGCGCGGGACAGATGCTGGTGAGCGCCACCAAGGGCATTGAAGACGAATCCTGCCGGCGAATGAGCCAGGTGATCGGCGAAGTGCTCGCGGCGCGCGGACTGGAACTGCCGATCGGAGTTGTGAGCGGGCCGTCGTTCGCTCAGGAGGTGGCGGCTGGCGCGCCCACCGCCGTGACGATCGCGTCGGCGGATGCCAACCTGGCCGCGCGGGTGCAGCGCGAGTTCTCCAGCGGAACGCTGCGGCTCTACACCAACGACGACGTTGTTGGCGTGGAACTGGGCGGGTCGCTGAAGAACGTGATTGCCATTGCCGCCGGCATCGTCTCGGGCCTGGGTCTGGGATTCAACAGCAATGCGGCGCTGATTACGCGCGGGATTGCGGAGATCACCCGCCTGGCCGTGGCCTGCGGCGGACGGCGCGAGACGCTGGCGGGCCTGTCGGGCGTGGGCGATCTGGTGCTCACTTGCACGGGATCGCTGTCAAGGAACCGCACCGTCGGTGTAGGCCTCGGGCAGGGCCGGGAACTGGGCGAAATCCTCGCCGGCCTCGAAGGCCAGGTGGCCGAAGGCGTTCGCACCACGTCCGCTGCTTTGGGTCTGGCTCGACGCCACGGTGTCGAGATGCCGATTGCCGAAAAGGTCGACGAGATTCTGATGCGCAGGAAAGCGCCCGAGCGCGCGATTGAAGAGCTGATGCTGCGGCCGGGGCGCGACGAATAAGCCGAGATGGCGGGAGAGGACCCGATCCGTCCCGTTTTTGGCCTGGCATTACGGTGGTAAGTCCTTATTGACCCCCACGGTACGGCGTTTACCACCTTCGGGGGAAGCCCTTCCGGGCCCGATCTCCGTAGACTGACGAAGAAAGGGCCAGAATGCAAAACCTCCCCCTGTCCGCGGCGCGGCGCCTGAATGCGCCGCCTGCTCCGCGCCTTCGCTGGCGTGTATTCGCGCGTTTCCTCGCGGTCTTTGCGGGTACCACGACGATGACGCTGATCGCGATCCTGCTGGCGCAGCGAACCCTGTCCCGGGA
>JBAUGH010000425.1:0-1593 GCA_049679565.1 Acidobacteriaceae bacterium | reverse complement strand
GTAGGGTGTAGTCCTCTTCGGCGCGATAGAAAGGGTTGAAGGTCATGTTCTGCATCAGGTGGAAACCGAAGGGCTTTTCAGGAGCGATGGCTTTGGCCTGTCCATAGAGGTCGGCCTGCACCTGCTGGAAGCTGTCCATCCAGAGCGTCTCCCAGCTGAGGATTTCGGGATAGCGGAGGAGCAGGCGCCAGAAGGTGACGTAATAGCCGTCGTCCGGGCGCTGGTCGCGCTCGAAGGCGGTGAACATTTCGGTGAGCTGGCGGTAGCCGGCCTGGGCGCGCTCGACGGAGATGCCGAGGGTGCGGGCTTTGACCTGGCAGAAGGGGCAGAAGCAGACGGCGAGCCGCTCGCCGGCCACCATGTAGTCGAGCGGGCCCATGCGCTCGGCGCCCCACGCGATGCCGTCCACTTCAGAGGGATAGCCGAGCAGCAGGCTTTCGACCTTGCCGCGCAGGAAGGCCTGGTAGTCAGGGTGGTTGAAGCAGGCGGAGCCGGTGGCCCGGCCGTAAACGTCGATTTCCGAGACGCGGGAGAAGTTGGGGATGTCGCGGTTGAGGATGGGGCCGGCGTTGTTGAGGTCCCAGGCGAAGAAGCTCATGCCGCGGGCGTGAGCTTTGGGCGCGACCTGCTCGATGACGTTGAAGTCGCCGTAGTCGGGAGAGCGGAAATCTTTGAGGAAGGTGCCCTGAAAGTATTTGGGATCGTAAGCGTAGAAGGCCCCGCCCGTAACGGTCGAGCCGGACTTGCCGTGGTCGGGGAGAGGGATGGGTCCATCTTTGCGGAGGCGAGTTTCACCGTAGCCGAAGGTGTAGGCCCAGACGGTGTTGACGTCGGCGCGGTTCTGGATGTTATCGAGGATGGGCTCGACGCCTTCGTCGATCCAGGCGTATCCGCGAACCTGGATTCCGACGAAATTTTTGCGGTTGTTGGTTTTGCCGCGGCCTACGCGGGGAGCTACGAAGGTGGCATCGGGAGATTGCTGTGTGGGGCTGGCGTGGGCGGCAGGCGTGGCGAGGAAGGCGGTGGCAGCGGAGGCGAGCTGCAGGAAGGAACGGCGATCGAGTGCGGACATGGTTCTCCCTTGAGTGGGTGACAAGGGAAAGGATACTGAATCGGAGGAACGGGGCGTCTTCTTCTCTCCCCCATTTCCCCGGAAAGATGAAATGCGCGAAGCGCGTCCGCCTGGACGGCCAGTCCCGTCCGCCCGGACGGCGAGTCCTATTCGACGTGGTAGTTGGGGGCTTCGCGGGTGATGACTACGTCGTGGACGTGGCTTTCGCGCAGGCCGGCGCCGGAGATGCGCACGAACTTCGCCTTTGTCTGCAGCTCTTCGATGGTCGCCGCGCCGCAGTAGCCCATGCCGGAGCGGAGTCCGCCGACCAGCTGGTAGACCATGGCCTCGAGCGCTCCTCGATAAGGGACGCGGCCTTCGATGCCTTCGGGCACGAACTTGTCGAGGCGGTTGGCGCTGCCATTGCGCTCGCGGTTGACGACGCTCTCGCTGCTGGCGTCGACGTCGGCATCCTGTCCGCCCTGGAAGTAGCGCTCGCCGCCGCCCTGCGCCATGGCGGAGAGCGATCCCATGCCGCGGTA
>JBAUGH010000424.1:0-2971 GCA_049679565.1 Acidobacteriaceae bacterium | reverse complement strand
ACGGCGGCGGCGATGTGGGGCAGCTCGCTGCCGACGGCGGAGACGGCGTGCTGGTCGGCGGCGTGGATGACCTCGAGCATGGCGAGGGTGGGCAGCTCGTCGATGTGCTCGGAGGCGGGATTGCGGGCTTCGGTGGGGAGGTGGGCTAAGTCGGACATTCAGGATGATGCTAAATCAGGCGGCTCTTCGCTATCGGCTCGGTCAAGCCGGGCCGAGGCGGAGGTTCTTCACTTTGGCCTCGGCGGCTTCGGCGGTACGGACTTCACATTCCCAGAGGGTGATGACGCGCCAGCCGAGTTTGCGGAGGGCGCGGGCTTTGGCGCGGTCGCGGGCGACGTTGCCGCCCCGCTTGGCGGCCCAGAATTCGGCGCGGGTGGCGGGGACGACCGATCCATATTTGCAACGGTGACAGTGCCAGAAGCAGCCGTGGACGAAGAGGGCGGTGCGAAATTTGGGGAGGACGATGTCGGGCTTGCCGGGGAGGTCCTTGCGATGGAGGCGAAAGCGGAAGCCGAGGGCATGGAGGGCGGAGCGGACGCGGATTTCGGGTTTGGTGTTGGCGGAGCGGATGGCGGCCATGTTGCGGCTGCGCTGCTCGCGGGTGTGGACGTCCATGACGGCAGGGTACAGGGTGCAGAGTGCAGAAGGCAGCGAGAGGCCAGCGAGAGGCCAGCTAAAGGCCAGCGTGAATCCAGCCAACAGCTAGCCAAAAGCCCGGTGGAGATTACGAGAGGTTGGCTAATTCTGCGGGCTGCTGTCGCGTGTGGGACGCGGGGTGCGCTCGAACGTGGGGGCGCGGGCTGATCCAGGGGCGCATGGCTGCGGCGACTGCGGCGATGACCGGGACGGCGACGCTGTTGCCGAATTGCTTGTAGGCCTGGGTGTCGGAGACCGGGATGCGGAAGCTGTCGGGGAAGCCCATGAGACGGGCGCATTCGCGGGGGGTGAGGCGGCGCGGATTGGCGCGCGGGCCGCGGCTGATGAGGATTTCCGACCCATCTTTGTAATAGCGGGCGGAGAGGGTGCGAGCGATGTCGTCTGCGTGGACCAGTCCGAAGCCAAAGCCGTTGCCGGCGGCGCGATGCTTCGCGGCGTAGTCCTGCAGGTAGCGCCAGAGGTGGGCGGTGAGCGTGTATTTGGGATTCACCGTGGCGCGGGGCGGCAGGGTGTAGGGCTCCTCTGGGGGCTGAGTGCCGTCTTCGGGATGGAGGATGGTGTGCAGCTTCGGGCCGGCAGCAGGGAGCGGGATGTCATCGAGGGAAAAGGCGTTCGGAGTGCGAAAGCCAGCGATCAGGATGCGCTCGCGATGCTGGGGCACAAAATGCGCGGCGTCGAAGACGCGCCAGGAAATGTGGTAGCCCAGCTCTTCTTCGAGCGTTTGGCGGATGACGCGGAAGGTGCGGCCGCGGTCGTGGCTGAGCAGGTTCTTGACGTTCTCGAGCAGGAAGGCGCGGGGCTGTTTGACGGCGAGGATGCGGGCGACATCGAAGAACAACGTGCCCTGGGTGGCGCAGGCGAAGCCGTGCGGGCGGCCGAGGGCGTTTTTCTTGCTGACGCCGGCGATGGAAAAGGGCTGGCAGGGAAAGCCGGCGAGGAGGACATCGTGATCGGGGATTTCGTCTTCCGGCTGGCTGCGGATGTCGCCGACGATCGGTTCGTGACCGGGAAAGTTGGCGGCGTAGGTCTTCTGCGCGAAGAGGTTCCACTCGCTGGTGAAGACGCAGCGCCCACCCGCCGCTGCGAAGCCCATGCGCATGCCGCCGATGCCGGCGAAGAGGTCCACAAATGTGAAGGGCGGCAAGGCGGAGGACGGGCGCACGAAGCTATTTTCCACTGCTTTTGGCGGATTTCTTTGACTTTTTTACGGCTTTTTGGGCGGCGGTCTTTGCTGCCTTTTTGGCTGGCGCCTTCTTTGCCGGAGCCTGCTTTGCGGCGCGTTTGGCGGGGACCTTTTTGCGAGCGGCGAGAGTTTTTTCGGTCAGAGCGGCGGTCAGTTCCGCGAGAGCGACGGTGCGCGCGGATTTGCGCAGGCGCTCGATGTCGTAGAAGCTGCGCTTTTCGCGGAGGAAGATGTGGACGACGAAGTCGACGTAGTCCATGAGGACCCACTCGCCGTTGCGGCGGCCTTCGACGGAGTTGGGGTAGGTGGCGAAGTCGCGTATGAGGCGCAGCTCAATTTCGTCGGCGATGGCCTGGGACTGGCGATCGTTGGCGGTGCTGGTGATGAGGAAGAAGTCGGTGAAGGCGGAGTCAGCGGGGTCCAGCTGGAGGATGCGGGTGTCTTCGCCCTTCTTCTCTTCGCAGGCCGCGGCGGCGGCGAGGACCATGCGGTGGGTTTCAGTCGATGCCATTCGTGGGGTAAACGCTCCTGTAGGCGGCAGTCAGGTCCGATGGTACGGCAAATGGCTGCGGATTTGCAGCCGCCCATCAGGCGGGACGGTAAAGGCCGTGTTCGAGGACCCAGGCGGCGACGGAGGGCTGGAGGACGGTGCGGGGGTCGGCTCCGCGCTCGAGGGCGGCGCGAATGCTGCTGGCGGAGGCCATCTCGGCCAGATCGGGCAGGAGGTAAAGGCGGGATTCGCGCTGGCCGGCGTCGCGCAAACAGAGCGCCAGGTTGCCGGGGGGAGCGGAATCGCAGGCGGCTACGGAGATGCCGGGGGGCAGGGCTGCGGTGATGCGTCCCAGGTCGAAGCCGGGGCGGGAGGCGACGATGAAGTCGCAGCTGAGGAGGAGGTCGGGGGCGCGGTGCCAGTGGCCGATGCTGAGGAAGGAGTCGGCGCCCATGAGGAAGAAGAGAGGGTCGGTGGGATTCAGGGTCTGGCGCAGGCCGCGGACGGCGTCGAGGGTGTAGTTGGGGCGGCCGTCGCGGCGGGGCGCGTCGACGAGGGAGAGTTCGAGGGCGGATTCGCCGGCGATGGCGCGCTCGGTCATGGCGACGCGATCGGTGAAGAGGGTGCGGGAGCGGTCGCGC
>JBAUGH010000423.1:0-6953 GCA_049679565.1 Acidobacteriaceae bacterium | reverse complement strand
AAGTCGCGGGCCTGCTTCTCGGCGCGGGTGTCGAGGGTGCGGAAGATGGCGCGGCCGCGGGCGGTGAGCTGGAGGTCGGCGGCACGGCTGTCGCGCTTCGAAGTCTTGCGGGTGACGAGGCCGGCCTTCTCGAATTGGGTCAGGATGCGGCTGAGATAGCCGGGGTCGAGGCCGAGGGTTTCGCCGATCTCTTTTGCCTGGGCGGCGGGGCGGCGGGTGGCCAGCTCGTAGATGACGCGGCCTTCGGCGAGGGAGTATTCGGTGCGGAGGAAACCCTCGCTGAGGGTGCCGAGGAAGCGGGTGTAAAGGCGGTTGAAGCGGCGGAAGGCGGCGGCGTCCTGGGCGAGGGCGGGGTCGGGAGGCTGGGGACGGGTCAGGGAGCGCGGCATGGAGACAGCGTGCGCCGGATTAGTTGACTATGTCAAGTAATTGCAGGGAACAGCGGCCGGGCCAGGCTAAAGCCATCAATAGAGGCCTGGGATAAGGCGCTTCGTCGAGCGGGCGTAGTCGTCGTACTCGGGGCCGAAGGCGCGGCGGAGGGCGATCTCCTCGACGTGGATGCGGTAAAGGAGGGCGACGGTGGGCGGGACGAAACAGACGGCAAGGCAGGCCCAGGTGCGGCTGTGCAGGCCGATGGCGAGGAAGATAATTTCGAGGCCGGTGTAGGAGGGGTGGCGGACGAGGCGGTAGAGTCCGGAGCGCTGGAGGGTTTGGCCGGCGTGGGTGGCGACGTTGGCGCTGAATGCCTTCCCCAGAGTGAGGATGGCGGTGGCGCGAATGGCGAGTCCAACGACAAAAAGCGCGATGGCGAGAGGACGCAGGACAGCATGGCGGCCGGGCATGTCGGAGGGGAGGAAGTCATGCATCCTGCCGTCGATCCAGAAGGAGCCAATGATGACGACCCAGAGGAGGAGCTGGGTGCCGCGGTCCTGGACCTTGCCCTGGCTGGAGCGGGTGTAGGTGAAGAGGGCCAGGGCGAGTTCGCCGGCCAGCCAGACCGCGGTCAGGATTTTCCAGAGTGAATCGTGAGTCAGTGAATCCTGAGTCAACATGGTGGTTTTCAGAATAAGCGAGGGCGACTCGTCCCGGGGAAATCCATCCGCGAGGATGGGAGTATCGTCAAAGCGTGTTGGGGGGAGTTTTGCCATGAGCCAGGGAAAGCTGCTGATGATCGTGGGCGATTACGCCGAGGATTACGAGACGATGGTGCCTTTCCAGGCGCTGCAGATGGTGGGCCACCACGTAGACGCGGTGTGTCCGGGAAAGAAATCGGGGCAGCAGGTGCGGACGGCGATCCACGATTTCGAGGGCGACCAGACGTATTCGGAGAAGCGGGGGCATAACTTCACGCTGAATGCGACGTTCGCCGATGTGCGGCCGGAGGAATACGACGGGTTGGTGCTGCCGGGCGGGCGGGCGCCGGAGTATCTGCGGCTGGACGGGAAGGTGCTGGAGCTGATCCGTCATTTTGCCCGGGAGCGAAAGCCGATTGCGGCGATCTGCCATGCGGCGCAGATGCTGGCGGCGGCGGGGGTGCTGGAGGGGCGGAAGGTGAGCTGCTATCCGGCCTGCTCGCCGGAAGTGAAGCTGGCGGGCGGGACGTTTGCCGACGTGGAGATGACGGCGGCGGTGACGGACGGGAATCTGGTGACGGCTCCGGCGTGGCCGGCGCATCCGGCGTGGTTGGCGCAGTTTGAGAAGGTGTTGCAGGGCTATCTGGCGGGGAAACGGGAGACGGTGGGAGCCCGGTAAAGCTCCGGCGCCATGGAGCCGATAGGGATCGAGGGGAGGCGCCACCGTTGGAGGCTGCCCGGTACCAGTTCGAGGCGATTCAGGGAATATTCAAGGGGAGGGTATTGACTACGGAATTATCCCGGGCTACTCTGGCGGCAACTTCGACACCTTTGGCGCCGCATGCCAATCCGGTTCCTGTTCCCCTTCCCAGGCATCCAACATGTGTGGGACGGATGGCAGTGCAGACGGCGCCGATCGCTCTCACAACCGAATACGAACCGCGTGGCGTACGTACAGCCACGTCCGGAGGTCTTTCCCTCGCCAGATGAGAAAACATCTCGAGATCACGCCCAATCTTGAGCCCCTGTTCGGGACCCGCGACGAAAATCTGAGACTGATGGAGGATGCCCTCCACGCGCGCATCGATCTGCAATCGGATGCGGTGCTGGTGGAGGGTCCGGACGAGGCGATTGCCCGGGTTGAACGCATCTTCCAGGACTACGAGGCGCTGCGGCGGCAGGGGATCCTGCTGCAGAACGGCGAGCTGAACGGGATGCTGCGGCTGGTGACAGCCGATCCATCGATCTCGCTGCGCAGCCTGGCAGAGAGCGGGAAGCAGCGATCGGCGGGGATCAAGCGGATGGTGCAGCCACGGTCGCTGAACCAGCGGCGCTATGTAGAGGCGATCGAACGGCAGGACATGGTGTTCGGGATCGGGCCGGCAGGGACGGGCAAGACGTACCTGGCGGTGGCGATGGCGGCGGCGGCACTGCTGGCGAAGAAGATCAGCCGGATCGTGCTGGTGCGGCCGGCGGTGGAAGCGGGCGAGCGGCTCGGTTTTCTGCCGGGGACGCTGCAGGAGAAGGTGGATCCGTACCTGCGGCCGCTGTACGACGCGCTCTACGATCTGCTGGAGCCGGAGCGGGTGGACAAGATGCTGGAGCGGAACGTGATCGAGGTAGCGCCGCTGGCGTTTATGCGCGGGCGGACGCTGAACGACGCGTTCATCATCATGGACGAGGCGCAGAACACGACCAGCGAGCAGATGAAGATGTTCCTGACGCGCATGGGCAACAACGCCAAAGCGGTGATTACAGGGGACATCACGCAGATCGATCTGCCCAACCCGCGGAAGTCGGGGCTGGTGGAGGCGATCAATATCCTCAACGGTGTGGACGGGATCGGGTTTGTGCGCTTCGAGGACGGGGATGTGGTGCGGCACCATCTGGTGCAGCGGATCATCCGTGCGTATGAGGGGTTTGGGCGGGCGCTGCAGGAAGAGCTGCCGCTGTCGCTGGACGACGAGGAGCCGCAGCGGGTTTCGCCGCCGCAGTAGCAGATTGCGGCGCAGGGGAGGCGCTCCGCGGTACCATCAGGACAGGAGGGTGGGAACGCCCTCCTGTTGCTTTCTGTGCGCCAGCTGCTCCAGAGGCTGGGCGCACTCGACCATGATCCCGATCGAAATCCTGACAGAACCCCGGATACAGGCGAAATTCGGCCGGGCGCTCGAACGAGGAGCGTTGGCGGTTTTTGTTGAGGCCGCGGCCGCGGCGGTGCGGGTGCGGGGCGGGATTTCGGTCCTGCTGACCGGCGATCGGGAGATCCGGCGGCTGAACCGGGAATTTCGACACAAGGACAAGGCGACGGATGTGCTGTCGTTCCCTGTAATCCCACACGAGCCAACGAAGGGCTTGAGTGGGGCACCCGGCGGGCAAGAGAGAGCGGCGGGGGATGTGGCCATCTCGGTGGAGACAGCCGCGCGCCAGGCCGAGGAGCAGGGACATCGGCTCGCGGCTGAGCTGCGGATTCTGGCGCTGCATGGGCTGCTGCATCTGGCGGGATTCGATCACGAGACAGATGCCGGCCGGATGGCACGGAAAGAGGCGGCGCTGCGGCGGCGGTTTGGGCTGGCGGCAGGGTTGATCGAGCGGAGTGCGCGACCGGCCAGGCGCGCGACGGCGAAGCGCGGGAGCCGGCAATGACGGTCACGGCCGCGATTCTGATTGCGTTTCTGCTGGCGGTGCTGACGCTGATGTCCTACATCGACCGGCTGTACTCGGAGATGGGCAAATTTCTGGCGCTGGAGTTCCAGGAAAACATCGATGTATGGGAGCAGCGGGTGGAGCCGCGGCTGGGGATGAACCGCGACCGCATCTCGCTGTCGGCGGCGATTCTGATGAATCTGTCGCTGGCGTTCCTGACGCTGATCTTCGGGATGCTGCTGTTCGATCGGGCGCGGGCAGGGGAGCGGCCGACGGCGGCGGAGATCGCGCAGGTGGCGCTGGGCATCGTGCTGGTGATCGTGTTCTGCAACCGGCTGTTTCCGTTTGCGTTTTTCACGCGCACGCGGGGAGCGTGGATCGTGCGGCTGCGGTGGGTGATCCAGCTGCTGCTGTGGGTGGTGCTGCCGGCGACGCTGTTCCTGCAGTTCCTGCTGTCGATTGCGGCGCTGGCGGAGACCCGGCCGGCGGCCAACGGGGAGAGCACGGCGTCGGAGGCGGTGGACGCGCTGATCGAGGCGGGCGAAGAGGAAGGGATCCTGGAGGAGAGCGATCGCGATCTGGTGCGGTCTGCGGTGGAGTTCGGGGACAAGGTGGTCCGGGAGGTAATGACGCCGCGGCCGGCCATGTTCGCGGTGCCGGGGACGATCACCCTGGAGCAGTTCCTGAATCTGCTGGGGGAGCACCGGTTTTCGCGGGTTCCGGTATACAGCGGGACGATCGACAACATTACGGGCATCGCATTTGTGCATGACCTGCTGCAGATTTCGGATGTGGAAGCGCGGGCCAGGACGGTGGAGACGATCCAGCGGCCGGCGGCGTTTGTGCCGGAGACGAAGAAGGCGAACGATCTGCTGCGGGAGATGCAGAGGGAGAAGCAGCACATGCGGATCGCGATCGACGAATACGGCGGCGTGGCCGGTCTGGTGACGATCGAGGACCTGCTGGAAGAGCTGGTGGGGGCGATCCGGGACGAGCACGAGACGGAGGACAGCGCGGCAGTGGTGAAGGAGCCGGGCGGCGCGTGGGTGGTGCCGGGGAATCTTGAAATCGCGCGGATCGAGGACATTTTCGGCGGGATCGAGTTGCCGGAGGATGTGGAAGCGACGACCGTGGGGGGGCTGGTGAGCGAGGCGGCGGGGCGGATTCCGCAGGCGGGCGAGGTGGTAGAGGGATACGGGCTGCGCTTCGAGATCCTGGCGTCGACGGATCGGCGGGTGAACCGGCTGCGGATTTCTCGGTTGGCGGAAACGCCGGTAAGCTGAGATGACGATGCGATCCGGATTTGTTTCGATCATCGGACGGCCCAACGCGGGCAAATCGACGCTGATCAACGCGCTGATCGGCGAGAAGGTGGCGATTGTCACCGCCAAGCCGCAGACGACGCGGACGCGGATTCATGGGATTGCAGAGGTTCCGGCGCGGAAGGGGAAACATCCGGTAACCCAGGTGGTGTTCGTGGATACGCCGGGGATTCACCGGCCGGCGTCGCAGCTGGATCGGTCGATGATGCAGGAGATCCACCAGGCGCTGGCGACGCGGGACGTGGTGCTGCTGACGATCGACGCGGTACGGAAACAGCAGCGGAAAGAATCGGACGGGCCCATCAGGCTGGACCGGGCGAGCGAAGAGGCCATGGCGTTCGAGATGATTCGTCACCTCGATTGCCCGGTGTTTCTGGTGGTGACGAAGATCGATCTGATCCCGAAGGACCGGCTGCTGCCGCTGATTGCGGACCTGAGCTCGCTGTATAAGTTTGCGGAAGTGATCCCGGTTTCTGCCCGGAAGGGCGACGGGCTGAAGGTGCTGCTGCACAAGATCGCGGAATATCTGCCGGAGGGGCGGCGGTGGTTCCCGAAGGAGCAGTTCACGGATCAGCCGGAGCGATTTCTGGTGGCGGAACTGATCCGGGAGCAGATTCTTCTGGAGACGGGCGAGGAAGTTCCGTACGCGACTACGGTGGTGGTGGAGCGGTTCGAGGAACCGGCACCGCAACCCGGTAAGAAGCGCCCCGGCCGGTCGCCGGTGACGCGGATTGCCGCGGCCATCTACTGCGAGCGCGACGGGCAGAAGGCGATCCTGATCGGCAAGGGCGGGAGCAAGCTGCGCGACATTGGGGCGAGGGCGCGGCAGCAGATCGAGGCGCTGCTGGGCACGCGGGTGTATCTGGAGCTGCATGTGCTGGTGCGGGAACACTGGCGGGACTCGCCGGTGTTTATCGAGTCGCTGGACTGGCGCAAGCAACTGGCAGAGATCGCGAAGAAGGAAGAGTGAAACAGCCGGTAGCCGATTGACTCGATTCAGGACGGCGCTTCGGTTTTGATCCGTTTGCGCAGGGCTTCCACTTTTTCCTGGACCTCGAGGGCGGCGGCTTTGCGGTCGGTATACGCCGCCGGCTCAGGGTAAAACTCCACGGTGGCGGTGACGCCGCGGTACCCAAGCGTACGCAGCAGGTGGGGCAGGAAGGGCGCGTCGCCGAACCAGCAGAGGTCGCGTTCGGGGCGGTCCGCGGCGCGATAAGCGATGGCGGCAGCGGCGATATCCGCTTCGGCGCGGATGGCCGGTTCCAGCAGAGAGGGATGGAAGCGCAGGACGGCGCTGCCGTCGGTGCTGGTGCCTTCAGGAAAGAGCAGGACGGGGATGCCGGTTGCGAGGGCGGCGGCGATGTGGCCAGCCACCTGCTCGGTGCTGGCGCGGCTTTGGCGATCGATGAAGAGGGTGCCGCCGGCGCGGGCAAAGAAGCCGAAGACGGGCCAGCGGCTGACTTCGACTTTGGAGACAAAGACGCAGGGCAGCGTCGCGGCATAGACGGCGATGTCGAGATAGCTGAGGTGATTGGAGCAGACCAGACCGCGAACGGGCCGGAGGCCGCGGCACTCGGGCCGGACACCGAGGCTGCGGAGGACGGTTCGGCAGGAGAGATGCAGCCAGCGGGCACGGTCGTTGAGATCGAGGCGCGAGCCGCGGCGGAAGGCGAGCAGGCGGAAGCGGACGGCGATCCGGGCGAGGCTGAAGAGCAGGGCTACGAGACGGAGAGCGGCGCGGAGGACGGCGAGCAAGGCTGACTGTCGAACAGGAAGCGGTTCCTCGCGGCGGGCGAGAGTTGCGCCAGGTCGAGAAGGGTCAGAAAGTCGATCGTCCCGAAGTCGCGATCCCATGCCGGTGCGCCGCAGATTCTGGCTCCCACTGCAATATACGTCCTGAGGAGTTTGGGGACCT
>JBAUGH010000422.1:0-3866 GCA_049679565.1 Acidobacteriaceae bacterium | reverse complement strand
GAGCGCAGTTGCCCACCAGGACGCTGGCCTTGAGCTTGTTTTCGATGGGCTGCGGAGCGATGAGCTTGCCGCCGGAGGTTTTTAGCAGCTCCTTCTTGCGGTCGGTGATGAAAAGGAAGCCATCCTGATCGATGTGGCCGATGTCGCCGGTGTAAAACCAGCCGTTGGCGTCGATGGTGCCCGGCTCGCCCTGACTTCTCCAGTAGCCCGGAAAAATGCTGGGACCGCGAACGAGGAGCTCGCCGTCTTCGGCGATGTAGCATTCGACGTTGGGCAGCGGTTTGCCGGTCGAGCCCATGCGATTCGCTTTGGGTGAGTTGATGGAGATGACGGGCGAGGTTTCGGTGAGACCGTAGCCTTCGAGGATGCGGATGCCGGCGTCGGCATACCAGTGGGCGGTGTCGAGGCCGAGGGGCGCGCCGCCGGCGATAGAGTAGCGGACGCAACCGCCAAAGCCCGCGCGGAGTTTCGAATAGATGAGCTTGTCGGCGAGTTTCCAGAAAAGCGATGCGGGTGTCTGTCCGGCGGCAACGGCGTCGCGATGGCGGCGGCCGGTCGCGAGCGCCCAGGCGAACAGCCGCTTTTTGATGCCGGATTCGGAGGCCTTCTGCTCGGCGACCTGGCGGACTTTTTCGAAGACGCGAGGAACGGCGACGAGAATGGTGGGACGGACGGCGAGCAGCGCCTGCGGCAGCTTGTCGAAGGAGGAACAGTAGGCGACCAGGCTGCTCTTGGCGTAGAGCGCGTAGTCAAGGTGGCGCGCGGGGATGTGGGAGAGCGGGAGGAAAGAGATGCAGGAGTCGGTGGGCCCGATGACGAACTGGTCGAGGGAGTAGTTGACGTTGCTGGCGATGTTGCCGTGCGTGAGGCGCACGCCTTTGGGCTCGCCGGTGGTGCCGGAGGTGTAGATCAGGGTGGCGAGATCGTCGGGCTGGACCTGGCGGGCGATCTGATCGAAGTTGTCGTCGCGCTGCGGGCCGCGGACATCGGCAGCTCCGATGAGGGAAGAGAGGTTTTCGGCGCCGGGGACGCGATCGTCGTCCATGAGGACGATGTGCTCCAAAATGCCTCTCAGCGGCATGGAGGCGCGATAGGGAGCGATCTTCTCGTACTGGGCGCGGGTGGAGACGAACAGGACGCGGGCGCCGGAGTCGTCGAGGAGGGGAACGATCTGCTCGGCGAGCAGCGTGGGGTAGAGAGGGACGTCGGTGGCCCCGATGGTGAGGCAGGCGAAATCGGCGATGGCCCACTCCCAGCGGTTCTCGCCGAGAATGGCGACGCGATCGCCACGTTTGACGCCCCAGGCGCGCAGCGCAAGAGCGACGGCGCGGACGCGCTGATAGACATGAGCGGAGGAGATGGGCTGCCATGCGCCGGAGTCGTCCTGGAAGAGCATGGCCCGCTCGCGGTGGCTGTCCGCGATAGTGAAGAAGATGTCGTTGAGGGTCCGGAGATGAAGCACGCGGGCACCACTCTATCGGAGGCGGAGCAGCGGCGCAAGGTCACCAGGGACAGCGTGCAGGGCACAGCGTACAGCGGTCAGGATGAAGCGGGAACACTGCCCTGGAGGCCGAGGGTTTCGGCATTGGCCTGCATAGCCGCGATGCAGTTGGCAATGTGGTCTTCGACGGGGAGCTCCAGCTCGGCGGCGCCCTTGACGATGTCGTCGCGATGGACGCCGCGGGCGAAGGCTTTGTCCTTCATTTTTTTCTTCACCCCGGCGACATCCACGTCGTGGATGGATCGGGTCGGTTTGACCAGGGAGCAGGCGGTGAGAAATCCGGCGAGCTCGTCGCAGGCGAACAGGGCCTTGGCAAGCTGCGAGGTGCGAGGGACGCCGGAGTACTCGGCGTGGCCGAGGATGGCAGTGCGGATCTCTTCGGGCCAGCCCTGCTCGGTGAGGATGGCGATGCCGACAAAGGGATGCTCGTCCGTGGAGGGATGCTTCTCGTAGTCGAAGTCGTGGAGGAGCGCAGTGGCGGACCAGGTGTCGAGCAGAGCTTCGCGATCGTCGCCGGCGGGACCGGAGGAGTCGGCCAGACGCTGAGCGTAAGAGCGGACGCAGGTTTCAACGGCGAGGGCGTGCTTGATGAGGCTGGGGGACTGGGTGTGTTCGTTGAGCAGCAACCAGGCGCGTTCACGCGAGAAACGGGAGTCGGACATCGATGAGATTCTCCATTCTGGTTTTTCCAGGCATTTAACCGGTTTTTGAGGAAGTCACCTCGTTTTTCACTTGACAAAAAGGATACCTGGACCGCAATGTATTGCAAAGGTCGACAGGAGCGCGTCCCAGTTTCGTGCATCCTGCCGCCTCGGACCGCTCGCTCTGGCGTTCCGCACAATCTATGGCGACTACGTTAGCAACTGTTGAGGCCCGCGAGGTACTTCGTTGCGAATACTGTAGCCTGGTGCAATTCCGCACGGCGAACTCCCTGTGCCGGCGATGCCACAAGCCCCTCGAGTTGGATGAACCGGAGCCGCTGACCCCCCAGTTGGTGACTCCGGGCGGACAGGGCCCCGAGCCGGAAGAGGGTATCGACGTGGCGCGCGCGGTGCGGGATGCGCGGCGGGAGCGTTCGCTGAGCCAGCGTCAGCTGGCGGGGCGGATGCAGGTGCCGCGCACCTATATCTCGAAAATCGAAAACGGCAAGGCGGTACCGACTCTCTCGTCGATGCAGCGGCTGGCGACGGCCTTGGAACTCAACATCTGCGACCTGCTGCGGGATGGGCAGAGCCGGCGCGCGCGGGAAGCGGCGGCGGTGCTGGCCGATCCGTTTCTTGCGGAGATCGCCCCCCTGGTGGCCCAACTGGACGCGTTCCAGCGGTCCATGTTTCTCAACCAGGTGCGGGAGATGGCGTGCGGGCGGCGGCGCCCGGCGTAGCTCGCGATCCAGGCATCACGGCGAGATTATCTTCGCTTCACGGGACGCGGCGGGGCTGCGTCCCGAGCGAGGAAGGGTCTGTATAATTCGGCAAAGAGGAATTGCTCCCGGCATACCGTGGCGCGAGGCGATGGCGTGCGGCAGGCGTGGGCTCAGGTGGGGATGCGAGCGATCGAACGTCCTGCCGTGAATCACCTGGGGAGCCGCTCGAAAGGAACTGTTGACCCTCAACTCCAGCCGAGTTCATGAGCTGCCCGTTGACGAGGCAGTGGTCTACCGCCGACTCGATCCGGACCGACTGCCCAACCACGTCGCCATCATCATGGACGGCAATGGGCGGTGGGCGGGCCGGCGCAGCCTGAAGCGCTTCTTCGGGCACCAGCAGGGCGCCGAAGCGGTGCAGTACGTCGTCGAAACCGCGTCCCGGATCGGGTTGCCGTGGCTGACGCTGTACGCATTTTCGCTGGAGAACAATCTCAAGCGGCCGAAGGCGGAAGTGAACTTCCTGATGCGGCTGCTCAAGACCTATCTGACCAACAACGTGCAGCGCATGAACGACAACAACGTGCGCATCCAGTACATTGGGCGGACGGAGGAGCTGCCGGAAGAAGTCCAGGAGCGGATGCGCTGGGCGGCCGACGCGACGAAGCACAATACCAGCACGGTGCTGACCCTGGCGCTGAATTATGGCGGCCGGTCGGAGCTGGTGGATGCGTTCCGCAGGCTGATGGCGGAGGCGCAGCGCAAGGGATTGCGGCCCGAGCAGATCGGGGAAGTGGACCTGCACCGGCAGTTGTACACCGCGCACATGCCTGATCCGGATCTGCTGATCCGGACCTCGGGCGAGATGCGCATCTCGAATTTTCTGCTGTGGCAGATCGCGTATACCGAGATCTTTGTGACCGACCGGCTATGGCCTGACTTTCGCGGCATCCACATGCTGGAGGCCATCGAGGATTATCAGAAGCGCGAGCGCCGGTACGG
>JBAUGH010000421.1:0-5381 GCA_049679565.1 Acidobacteriaceae bacterium | reverse complement strand
TGTAACCTGAACCCTGTGCCGCTGCTCCGCATCCAGGACCTCAACATCCGTTTCGGCGCCACCCAGGCCGTCCGGGGCCTCTCCCTCGACATCGCCCCCGGAGAATCCCTCGGCCTCGTCGGTGAATCAGGATCCGGCAAATCCGTTACCTCGCTTGCCATCCTGCGTCTGCTCGGCGAAGCCGCAACCGTCGAAGGCAGCATCGCCTTCGATAATCATGGTTTCGGCAGTCAGGACCTGCTCACCCTCCCACTCGAGGCCCTGCGCCGCCTGCGCGGCCGCGACATCGCAATGATCTTTCAGGAGCCGATGACCGCGCTCAACCCGGTCATGCCCGTCGGCGAGCAGATCGCTGAGACCGTGCGTACCCACCAGCGCGGCCTCACCCGCCGCCAGGTCCGCGAGCACGTACTCGAAGCCATGCAGGCCGTTGCTCTCCCCGATGCCGCGCGCCGCTACAGCGACTACCCCCACCAGTTCTCCGGCGGCCAACGTCAGCGCATCCTCATCGCCGTGGCTATCGCCAACCGTCCGCGCCTGCTCATCGCCGACGAGCCCACCACCGCCCTCGACGTCACTGTGCAGGCGCAGATTCTCGATCTGCTCGCCGACCTGCGCCAGCGTTTCGGCCTCGCCATGCTCTTCATCTCCCACGATCTCGCCGTTGTCTCCCAGGTCGCTGACCGCGTCGCCGTCATGCGCCACGGTCTCCTCCTCGAGCAGGCTCCCCGCGCCGAACTCTTTCGCGCTCCGCTTCATCCCTACACCCGTAGCCTGCTCGGCGCCGTGCCCACCATGACCACCCCCCTCGACCGGCCCCTCGCCACGGTCGGCCCCCGCCCTGACGGCCTCCAGGCGCCTATCCCGGAAGACCTTCCCCTGCGCGAACTCGCCCCCGGTCACTGGGCTCGCGTCGAATATCCGCGACAGACCTGAGCCTCATCCAATACAGTGGAAAGCGGCCCTGTCTGCCGACCGGTTCCTTTGCCCCGTCCCGCAGACCAGCTTTTCGGGCCCGGTTTACGCATGCGCGCGCTCATCGTCTCCGATATCCACGCCAATCTCGAAGCCCTCGAGGCGGTCCTGTCCGCCGCTCCCGAGCACGACGTGGTCTGGAATCTCGGCGACGTCGTCGGCTACGGCGCCAATCCCAACGAGGTCATCGAGGAGTCGCAGCGTCTCGGCTCGGTCTTCGTGCGCGGCAATCACGACCGCGCCTGCTCCGGGCTCGGCGGCATCGAGGAGTTCAATCCCATCGCCCAGCGCGCCGCTCGCTGGACCGAGTGCGTCCTCACCGGCGAGCATCGCGAGTGGCTCCGCCATCTGGCCACCGGCCCCATCTCGCCCGATGGCCCCACCGTCCGCTGTGTGCACGGCTCGCCGCTCGACGAAGATGACTACCTGCTCACCGTCCGCGATGCCTGGCCCGTTCTGCACGCCTCCGATGTCCGCATCACCTTCTTCGGCCACACTCATATGCAGGGAGGTTTCGCCACCAACGGCGATGAGTGGTTCCGCCTCACTCCCCACTACGCCGTCCACGAGCGCCCCAGGCGCGGTTTCCACGCCCAACATCACGACTCCGGCAACGAGGCCGAATCCTTCGAAATGGATCTGCGCGATGGCGCCCGCTACCTGCTCAATCCCGGATCGGTAGGTCAACCCCGCGACGGCGACTGGCGCGCCGCTTTCGCCCTCTACGACGATGTGCGCCGGACCGTCACCTGGTATCGCGTGCCTTACGATCTCCGCGAGGCCCAGCAGCGCATCCTCAAGGCCGGCTTGCCCGATCGCCTCGCCCTCCGCCTCCGCGAAGGCCGCTGAAACCCGGTGCCTGCTCCCACGAGCAACGAGACCGAGTTCCTCCGCAATCTTTACCGCGATTTCAATGCTCGCAACATCGAAACCGTGCTCGCCGCGCTCCACGAAGGCGTGATGTGGGCCAACGGCATGGAGGGCGGCCATCTGCACGGACGAGACGCCGTGCGGAGCTACTGGACCCGGCAGTGGCCGATGCTGGATCCCCGCGTCGAACCACTGGCATTCTCGCAGACGCCCGACGAAGCTATCCGGGTCGAAGTGCACCAGATCGTGCGCGACCTCGAAGGCAACGTGCTTCGGGACGCGAAGGTCTCGCACCTGTTTCGCATCGAAGACGGGCTCGTTCGCCGGTTCGACATCCTCGAGAGCTGATGCTCCTACGAGTGCCGCAGGCCGGATCGTCACCTCCCCACGCATCCGAAGCAGCAACCCATTCCCACCAAAGAACCAGCGAAGCTGCCGCACCCCGCCCGATATACTCATCCCGGAGCCCTCGCTGATCGGAAAAGCTGCTGTTTTCAAGGCAGCGAACCTGTGCCTGCGGCTCGAAAGGATTTCTGCCTTGCTGGCGTCATTGCGTTTCGTCTGGAATGCCACCACCGGCCATCGGCTGCGCCCCTGGCGCAGCGAGTACATCCGCTGGCGGATCGAGACCTATTCCGGCATGAAGGCGGACGAACTGAAGACGCGCGACGTGCTCGGCTTTGTCTGGCGCGAAAAAGGCAATCTGCTGCACTTTTTGCGGTGGACGGATCGCATGGAAACCTGGAAGAAAGCAGGCGCGATACGGCAGGGAACAGGAGAGTGATGGGGCAAACGCAGCGCGACGCGGACCGGCACGCACGGCCAACCACCCGGCGAGAGTTTCTGAAGTCCGCAGCCGCTGCCGCAGCCGTCGGCGGTGTCGCAGCCGCCGTGCCCCTGGGCTGCGCGAATCCCCATGCCGGTCCCGGAGGATCAGCAACTCCGCCCACCCTGACCGCAGTCAATGGCTCGCGCTCGCTGCGTGCCCACGCCACGGCCCGCGGGTTGCTCGTCGGCTGCGCTGTCGCCCCTGAACACCTCGACGGCGAGCCGCAATATGCCAGCACCGTTGCCGAGCAGGCCAGCATCCTCGTTCCCGAAAATGCCCTCAAATGGGCGGCCCTGCGTCCCACTCCCGACCAGTTCGACTTCCGTCGCGCCGACGACATCCTCGTCTTCGCTCTCTCCCATGGGCAGAAAATGCGCGGCCACAATCTCTGCTGGCATGAGGCGCTGCCCTCCTGGTTCGCCTCCACCGTCACCCGCCAGAACGCCGCCCGCTTCCTCACCCAGCACATCCTCACCGTCGCCGGCCGTTACGCCGGCAAGCTGCACTCCTGGGACGTGGTCAACGAGGCCATCGACCCAAAGAGTCCTCGCCCCGACGGCCTGCGCGAGTCCCCCTGGCTCGAGCTGATCGGCCCCGGCTACATCGAGCTGGCCTTTCGCGCCGCCCGCCAGGCCGATCCCTCCGCCCTGCTCACTTACAACGATTACGGCATCGAACTCGACACCCCGGAGCACATCGAAAAGCGTGGCCAGGTCATGATGCTCGTTCGCCGCATGCAGGCCCGCGGCGTTCCCATCGACGCCGTGGGCGTTCAGAGCCACCTCGCCGTCGGCGACGCGCCCGGTGAAGGCCTCCAGCATTTCGTGCGCGAGCTCCGCGCCATGGGTCTTCAGGTCTTCATCACCGAAATGGACGTGAACGACCGCAAAATTGACGGCACCGTCGCCGAGCGCGATGCTGCTGTTGCCAGGGTCTATCACGACTACCTGACCCTCATGATGCTCGAGCCCAACGTCACCGCCCTGCTCACCTGGGGCATCACCGATCGCTACACCTGGCTCGATCACCTGCCCCACGCTTCCCGCGCCGACGGCAAACCGGAGCGCCCGCTGCCCTTCGACTACGACTACTACCCCACTCCCGCCTTTTTCGCCGAGCGCGATGCCATCGACCTCCGACGCATCGTGCCCGCCGCCAACAACCCCTACGCACCCTTCCGCCCCGAAGCGAAAAGCCATCCCGGCGACGAATAGCGCTCCTTAGTCCCGTCGCACTCGGCTCCACCCGATACTCGAGCCGCCCTGATCTGCTGTAATGAAGCAGATGGCTCACCGATCCTTCAGCACACTGCGCCTGCTCCTGTTGCCGATCTGCGCCGTTGCCTGGGCGTGGCCGCCCGCCTGCCCCGCGCAACAGCCCTTTCCCGGAGAGCCTCCCCAGTCGCAGCAATCCCAGCCAAAGCAGCAGGCCGAGCCCTTTCCCGGCGAACCGGCCCAGCCCCCCGCGCAATTCCCCCAGCCAGCCACGCCTCCGCCCAACAGCTTCGCACCCGATCCCAACCTCCAGTTGCCTACGTTCCATGTCAGCACCAGTGTCGTGATCGTCCCAACGCTCGTCGAGAAGACCGACGGCGACGTCCTCTACGGCCTCAAACCGAAAGATTTTGAAGTCTTCGACAACGGCGTCCAGCAAAAAGTCCACGTCGATGACGATCTCGACACCCAGCCCGTCTCCCTGGTCGTCTGCGTCGAGCGCGGCCGGGACGCGCCGCTCGAGTTCGACAAGATCGGCAAGCTCGGCCCGCTGCTCCAGCTCTTCACCGGCGATGGCCACGGCGATGTTGCTCTCGTCGCCTTCGACTCGAAGCCCGTCTGGGTCGAGCCTTTTAGTGAGGACCTCGACTCCATCACCAAAGACCTCCGCCGCATGCCCCCGGGCGATGGCGGCGCCGCCATCCTCGACGCCGTCGGCTACTCCGTCAATCTCCTCGAGCAGGAGCCCCCCGATCACCGCCGCGTCCTGCTCCTCATCAGCGAATCGCGCGACCACGGCAGCACCCACTTCAACATTCCCGACCTGGTCGAGCGCGTCGGCACCAGCAACACACTCGTCCTCAGCCTGGTCTTTTCGCCCGGCAAGGCCGAGATCATCGACTGGGGCCGCAGCAACACCAATGGCGGCACCGAGCTCAACATCCTCGCCCCGCTCATGATGACCATGAATGCCATGCGCCGTAATACGCCCAAAACCCTGGCTGAACTGAGCGGCGGCGAGTACGACCCCTTCACCAAAGAGCGCGCCTTCGAGGCCCGCGTCGCCGAAGTCGCCAGTCACGCCCGCAATCGCTACATCCTCAGCTTCCATCCCACCGACCTGACGCCCGGCCTGCACTCCATCCAGGTGAAGCTTACACAGGACTATGGAGCGCACGTCGTCGCCCGCAACAGCTACTGGGCCATCCTGCGGGATGAGGACCATCCCGGCCAGTAGCTCGAACCTCCTGCATCCAAACATCAGCCTCGGCCGTCAACCCTCAAAGGAGCTTCCATGGGAGAACAAGTCAAACTCACTGCGTCCGACGGATTCGAACTCGACGCGTACGTCGCGCGTCCCGCCGCCGCGCCCATCGCCGGCCTCGTCGTGATCCAGGAAGCCTTCGGCGTCAACCGCCATATGCGTTCTGTCACCGATCAGTGGGCTCGCGACGGATTCCTCGCCGTCGCCCCGGCGCTCTTCGATCGCATTC
>JBAUGH010000420.1:0-4486 GCA_049679565.1 Acidobacteriaceae bacterium | reverse complement strand
CACCACGCCCACGATAAACTCCGGCCCGCGCGCCGGATCGTACACCGGCACCCGGGAGTGCTGTTCCTCCACAATGCGTGCGCTTGCTTCTTCCACCAGCATGTCCACCGGCAGAGAAAAGATTCTCTGCCGCGGCGTCATAATCTCGCGCGTCACAATTTCGTTCACTTCCACCGCGCGGTGGATCAGCGACTCCTGATACGCCGGCAGCATGCCCATCCGCCGCGCCGCCGTCGCCATCAGCTTCAACTCCTCCGGTGAGTGGACCGCGCCCTCCACCGTCAGTGTCGTTCCAAAGAGCCGCAGCACCAGCGCCGCCGAGCGATTCATCAGCCGCAAAATGGGCCGCGACAGACGGATGAAGACGTCCATCGGCCCGGCAATCGCCACCGCCATCTGATCGGCGCGCCGCAGCGCCAGCGCCTTGGGCACCAGTTCACCCAGCAGCACCTGGAAATACGTGATGAAGGCAAACGCCAGCGGCACCGCCGCCAGGTGCGCGTAGAGACGCGCATGCGGAAGCGGCCCCAGCATCTGCTCGAAGATCCCCGCAATCGCCGGCTCGCCGCTCCAGCCCAGAGCCAGGCTGCACAGCGTCACCCCCACCTGCACGGCAGACAGGAAATCCCCGATATTCTCCTGCAGGCGCCGTACGATGCGCGCGCCCGGCCGCCGCTCCGCGATGAGTTGCTCGATGCGCGTCTCGCGCACGCTCACCAGCGCGAACTCCGCCGCCACAAAGAACCCGTTGGCCAGGATCAGCAGAACGATGGCGACGCCATGAAAGAGAAGAAACTCCGACATGTGCCTCCGAGTTTATACGCGCCGCCCCGGTCCGTCCGCGCTCGTGCCTGTTTCCGGCCGCCTTCCCGATAACCGGCTATCCTCTCCCCTGCGCGCGCATCACTTCTTCCGTCACCCAGTCTGTCCGGATTGCTGCCGCCCCCGGACAGGCCAGAGCTGCCTCCGAGCCGCCGGACTCCAGCGCATCCGCAAAATTTTCGATCAGGGGAAAATGCACGTTGGCGTTGGTGGGCAGCATCTCCACCCGATCGGCCACCCGCAGTTCCGGCCCGCTCATCGGATCCAGCCCGAGTTCCCCTTCGGTACCCACCACCCGGAACTGATCCCGTTTCACTCGCGAATTCCATCGCACATCCACAATGCCGTGAATTCCGCCGTCATACTCGACCGTCACCGTCGCCGAATCCTCCACCGCCAGCGCGTGCACCGCGTTCGACAAAAGTCCGGTCGCGCGCCGCGGGCGGCCGAAGAGGAAATTCATCGCGTCGATGCGATGCGATGCGATGTCGTAGAGCGGCCCGCCTCCCGCCAGCGCCGGGTCGCGCAGCCAGCCCCGCTCTTCGCTCTCCAGCCAGCCATGGCAATTCGCCTCCGCCAGCACCGGCTGCCCAATCGCGCCCTCGGCAATCAGTTGCTTGGCCCGGATCAGTTTCGGAAACAGCCGGCGGTAGTACGCCACGCCGAAGAGAACGCCGCCTTCCTCGGCGGCCCGCACCATGCTTTGCGCCTCAGCAAAGTTCATCGCCGTCGGCTTCTCACACAGCACCGGGATCCCGGCTCGCAAACACGCAATCGTTGCCGGAGCATGCATTGCAACGGGAAGTGCAATATAGAAAGCGTCCGCGCCATGGTCCGCGAGCGCTGCTTCGACGCTCGGCCACGCCTGCGCCCCCGGATACGCCTCCCCCTTCGCCGCGTTGCGCGTCACGATTCCCGCGAGCGAACTGCGCGGCTCTGCCAAAATGGCCGGGATCACCCGCTTCCGCGCAATGTCTCCGACCCCCGCCACCACCCACCGCACCATCCCAGTCTCTTTCCGCCGTGCCCGTTCAGGGTATCAACAGAAGAACCGCGGGCCGCTCCCGATCGTTCCCCTTACCCGGAACAACTCTCGCTCTCCCTGCGTACTTCCCGGTCATGAAAGCCTTCTCCGCCGCTGCCCTGCTGCTCCTTCCACTGGCCGGCGCCGCCCAGACCCTGGGCAACTGCGACCAGCCGATCGAGGCGCCGCTGCACGCCCGCGCCGATCTCGTCATCGATGCCCGTTCCGCCGAACTCGACATCGTCGGCGCCGACCGCGAGGGCATCCGCATCTCCTGCACAGTCTCCAACCGCACTCAGGACCGCGCCAGAGATGTCGTCCTCCGCTATTCCGGCATCCCCGACGCCGGCAAGCTGCTCGTCGAGCACGGCCCGCTCAACAACTCCGGCCTCACCATCCGCGTCGAGATCCCGCGCAAAACGAACCTCCGCATCCATATGCCTGCCGGAGAAATCGACGTCACCCGGATCTCCGGCGACAAGGACATCGACCTCTATGCCGGCCAGCTCACCATCACCGGCGAAAACCCGCCCGCCTACCATCTGGTCGATGCTTCGGCGGACGTCGGCGAAGTGGATGCCTCCGCGTGGGGCGTGGACAAAGGCGGCTTCTTCCGCCGCTTCCGCCACGAAACACCGACGGGCGAGTACCACCTCCGTGCCCACGTCACGACCGGAGAGATTGATTTGAAATAAGGCGGGGCTCTAGTTCAGGAACATCGTCCGATACAGCGTGTCCCGCTGCACCGGCTTGAAACCGGCATCGCGGATCACCCGCCGCAGCTCCTCTTCCGTCGTGCAGTTCGACGTCCCGGCCGCGCGCACCACATTTTCCTCCAGCATCACCGAGCCCACGTCGTTGCCGCCGAAGCGCAGCCCCATCTGCAGAACCTTCAGCCCCTGCGTCACCCAGCTCGACTGCACGTTCTCGATGTTGTCCAGAACCAGCCGCGAGATCGCCAGCACCTTCAGGTACTCCACCGCCGTCGCCTCGTCCCAGCCGCGGCCGCCCAGCGCCGTATGCTTCGGCTGGAAACTCCACGGGATAAACGACGTGAACCCGCCCGTCTCTTCCTGCAGCCGGCGAATCACCTCGAAGTGGTTCACACGCTGCTCCAGCGTCTCGCCCACCCCGAACATCATCGTCGCCGTGGTCCGCATGCCCAGCTGATGCGCGGTCCGGTGCACCAGCACCCAGTCCTCGGTCCCGCACTTCAGCCGCGCGATCCGGTGCCGAACCTCATCGTCCAGGATTTCCGCGCCGCCGCCCGGAATCGAATCCAGCCCAGCGTCCCTGAGCCGCGCAATCGTGTCGCGCACGCTCAGATCGCTGTACTCCGCAATCGCCAGAATCTCCGACGCCGAAAAGCAATGCAGCCAGATCGACGGGAACCGCTCCTTGATTCCCCGCAGCAGCCGCTCGAACCACTCGATCTTCAAATCGGGATGCAGCCCGCCCTGCATCAGCACCCCCGTCCCGCCCAGCTCCAGCGTCTCCGCGATCTTCTGATAGATCGTTTCGAAATCGAGGATGTATCCCTCGCTCGCCTGCTTGCCTTTCAGCGGCCGGTAAAAAGCGCAGAACGTGCAGTATTCCGTGCAGAAATTCGTATAGTTGATATTGCGGTCAATGATGTAGGTGACCACGCCTTCCGGATGCAGCCGCCTGCGCACCCCATCGGCTTCCATCCCCAGGCCGATCAGGTCGTCCGAGCGAAAGTAGTCCAGGGCCTGCTCACGAGTCAGCGTCATACTTTCATTGTCGGGAAAAACGGGCCCCGCGGCAAGCCGCACCTGCAACGGCGGCCACACCACCACGCATCGTAACGGCTCAAACGCAATCTTTACTCGCCATTCGCTTGTTCAGGAGGACCCTCCCCCATGCGCCTGCTTTCGCATCTCCGTCGTCTCGTCCCGATTCTGCTGGTCGTCACCGCCTTCGCGCCACTCCGCGCCGCCGCTCAGGATAAAAAGGCCGCCCCCGACGTTCTCGTCCTCAGCGACGGCGACACCCTCCACGGCACTTTCGTCCAGGAGACCGCCGGCACCGTCACTTTCCATACCGACTCCCTCGGCGACGTCAAAGTCGCCTGGGACAAGATCAAGTCTCTCCAGGTAGCGGGCGACTTCGCCGTCCTCAGCTCAACCAACAAGCTCCGCGGCAAGCATGCCGCCGCCAGCATTCCCGCCGGCCCGCTCGAGGCCACCAGCACCGAGGTGAACGTGCATCCTGCCAATCAGCCTGCGCCCGCTCCCGTGCCCACCAAAAACGCTCAGGTCATCGTCAGCAAGACCGACCTGGACAAGCAGCTTTACCATGAGCCGGGCTTCTTAACCGGCTGGAACGGCTCGGCCACCGCCGGCGCCACCCTGGTCAGTGCAACGGAGAACTCCTACGCCATCTCCGGCAGCGTGGGCCTCATCCGCGCCGTCCCCACCGTGCCCTGGCTCGATCCCCGCAACCGCACCTCTGCCGACTTCAGCGCCTCCTACGGCAAGATCACCCAGCCCGCCTACACCAGCGGTGGCGTCACCACCCCTGCGGTGGTCAACGAAACCGCCATCCTGCACTTCGACGCCGAACGCGACCAATACTTCTCGCCCCGGCTGTTCGCCCTCGGCCAGACCGCCTTCGACCACA
>JBAUGH010000419.1:0-6396 GCA_049679565.1 Acidobacteriaceae bacterium | reverse complement strand
CCTGAAGACCGCAGGCACGACGTGGCTGGAAGAAATCATCGGGCTGGCGGAAGCGGGAGGCGACGGGCTGGCGCTGGCAAAAGAAATTTATGCCGAGGCGTACGCGCATCGCGAGGAACTGTGCGGGCCGTATGCGACGGTGATCGACATCGATCCAAAAAAGCTGCCGCAGCCGTCGGTGGTGGCGCAGTGGACTTCGGAGCAATACACCTCGGCGCTGCGGCACGATCCGCGCTCGCCGCAGTACAACCCGAGCTTCCGGCAACTGCTGCATGTGGGGTTCAAGATTGCAGCGAAGATGGGTCCGCGCTACCTGAAACTGCTGGAGGCGAACGAAGCGGTAATCGCGAAAAACGTGACGGAGAATTTGTTCGACCGGCATATTGCGCCGGTGTTTCTGGGTAAGCCCAGCCCGACCGCGGTGCTGGAACACGCGGAGGCACGATGAGCTACGCGGCGCTGCAACTGACGGGCAAAACGGCGGTGGTGGTGGGCGGAACTTCGGGCATCGGCAAGGCCATCAGCCTGGGGCTGGCGGACGCGGGGGCGGACGTGGTGGCGTCGGCGCGGCGGCAGCAGCAGGTGGACGAAACGGCGGCGGAGATCGAGGCACGCGGGCGGAAGACGCTGCGGCTCACCTCCGACACGCAGGATCGGGCTTCGCTGGAGCGGCTGCTGGCCGAGACGGTGGGCGCGTTCGGCAAAGTGGATATCCTGGTGAACAGCGCGGGCAAGATCAAGCGGGCGCCGACGCTTACGTTTCCCGAAGACGAGTGGCGGGACATCATCGACACGAACCTGACGGGGACGCTGCGCGCCTGCCAGGTGTTTGGCGCGCACATGCTGGAGCGCGGCTACGGACGGATCATCAACATTGCTTCGCTGAACTCCTTCGTGGCGCTCGCCGAAGTTGCGGCGTACGCGGCGAGCAAGGCGGCGGTGGCTTCGCTGACGCGGTCGCTGGCGGTGGAGTGGTCGAAGAAAGGCGTGGTGGTGAACGCGATTGCTCCGGGAGTATTTCGCACGGCGCTGAACGCCGATCTGCTGGACAACACGCCGCGGGGCAAGGAGCTGCAGATGCGGACGCCGATGGGGCGATTCGGGAAGACGGAAGAAGTGGTCGGCGCGGCGGTGTATCTGGCGTCGGACGCGGCTTCGTTCGTCACCGGCCAGGTGCTGGTGGTGGACGGCGGTTTCCTGGCGAGCGGGGTGAATCAGTAAGAGCAGGGGATAGGGTATAGGGCGCAGCGTTCAGAACGGCTGAGGCCGGGGCTGCCGATGCGGCCCGGAACCGTCCGGGGGGGGATGCTGGCATACTGGTAATAGCCCAGTATGTCGTTCAACAACACCATTGCGGTGGCTATGTCCGGCGGCGTCGATTCGTCGACGGTCGCGGCGCTGTTGCGCGCGCAGGACTATGAGATTGTCGGGCTGACGCTGCAGTTATGGAACCAGCGGCGGCTGGCCGGCAAGGAAGGCATGCCGGAGCAGGTGACCGGGCGGTGCTGCTCGCTCGACGATGTGTACGATGCGCGGCGGGTGGCGGAGTCGCTGGGGATTCCTTACTACGTGGTGAACGAGCAGGAGCGGTTCGAAGAGGATGTGGTGCGGCCGTTTGTGCGCGAGTATCTGCATGGGCGCACGCCGATTCCGTGCTCGCTGTGCAACAACCATCTGAAGTTCGATCAGCTGCTGGTGCGGGCGCGGCAGATCGGCGCCGATCGCATTGCAACGGGGCACTACGCGAGGAACGAGTACGATCCAACGCGGGGGCGGTGGATCTTAAGCCGGCCGGCCGATACCGCGAAGGACCAGACGTATTTTCTTTTTGGGCTGACGCAGGAGCAGCTGTCGCGGACGATGTTTCCGCTGGGCGGGCACCAGAAGGCCGAGGTGCGGGAGATGGCGGCCGCGCATGGCCTGGCCATTGCGGTGAAGCCGGACTCGCAGGAGATCTGTTTTATCCCCGGCGGCGACTACAAGAAGTTCATCACCGCGTATCTGGAGGAGCAGGGGGAGACGATTCCGGATACGGCGGGCGAGCTGGTCGCGTCGAGCGGCGAGGTGATGGGGCGGCACGGCGGGATTCACAACTTCACGATTGGGCAGCGCAAGGGGCTCGGAGTCGCGTCACCCGATCCGCTGTACGTGATTCAGATCGACGAGGCGAGCCATCGGGTGACGGTGGGTTCGGATGCGGAGGCGACGACGCAGACGCTGCGGGCGCGCGCGGTGAACTGGATCGCAATTCCGCGGCTCGAGGGCGCGATGCGGGTACGGGCCAAGATCCGGCACCGGCACGAGCCGGCGTGGGCGACGATTCGCAGCGTGGGGGCGGATGAGGTTGAGGCGGTCTTCGACGAGGCGCAGCGGGCGGTGACGCCAGGGCAGGCGGCGGTGTTCTACGACGGCGGCGACGTGGTGGGCGGCGGCTGGATTGTTTAGAAGCAGGGAAAAGGCAGCTGGAAGCCAGCTAACAGCCAGCAAAAATCCAGTTAAAAGCCAGCGAAAAAGCCAGCCACAAACCAGCTAACAGCCAGCCAACGCGCGCGAAACTCCAGCCGGAGAGCCGCCGCTCGCGCTGCTTTCCTATCTCACTTCATTCACCAGATCGCGCATGGGTTTGAGGATGGTGAATTCCGTCAGGTCGACGGGCTTTTGCGCCTCGTCGAGGAGGGCGAGTTTCTGCATTTTCCAGCCGGGTGGGGCGGGAACTGCTGAGGACAGGTACGAGAGCGCTTCGATGCCCATGGCGCCCAGCTCGGTGAGCTGCTGCGCGCGGGGCAGGGCGGCCTGCAGCTGCGGCGAGTCGGACATCAGCTCAACGAGCGACGGCTGCGCGGTCCACGAGTGGAAAGTCGCGTTGAGCGCCGCCTCGAGGTCGGGGTGGGCGACGGGATCCTGCAGGTAGGTGCTCACGAGGTCGCCGAAATCGTGGCGCGAGGGCGGGTCGGGAGGCAGCGCGTCGACCAGCTGGTCGAGCGGAGTCAGGGTGGTCACGCCATGGGTGGTGGCGTAGTGGGAGCGAGCGCCGAAGTTGACGGGTTGGAGGACCGAGACCAGCGGCTGCAGCGCTTCAATGTCCGGGGTTCCGGCGAGGGCGCGGAGGCTCGCGTTCTCCTGAGAGATTTGGGTGAGACCGAGGGCTTCGAGGCGGAGATTTTCAACCCACAGGCGGCGGTACATATCGTCTTCGCTGTTGACGGTGCGCGGCGACCAGAGGCGCTCGGCGATGGCGGCGGTGCGCGGCCAGATGCGCGAATCGATGGTGCGGGGAGAGACGTACTCGCCCCACATGCAGGCTTCGCCGCCGAGGATGCGGGCCGCTTCTTCGGGAGTGAGATTGCTGTTGGCGGGCAGGGGATCGACGCGATAGTGGGCGGAGGCGGGCTCCATGTGGTCGAGGTAGTAGCCGGCAGAGAGGATGCCGCTGTAGCCCTGCTTTGCGCCGGCGGCGAGCGAGTCAAAGCCGCGCCACGACTCGACGACCACGTCTTTGGGCAGGCCGGGGCTGAGGACTTCGTCCCAGCCGATCATCTTTTTGCCGTGCTTCGCGAGAATCGGTAACAGCCGCTGATTAAAATACGCCTGCAGCGCGGCGGTGTCCTTCAGGTTGTGCTGGCGCATGAAAGCCTGGATGCGCGGATTGTTCTTCCACTCGACGCCGTTGTTCTCGTCGCCGCCGATGTGCATGTAGGCGTCGGGGAAGAGGCCGGCCATTTCGCCGATGAACTGGTCGAGAAATGTGTAGGTCGATTCGCGGGTGGGGTCGAGGGTGGGATCGAAGACGCCGAAGTGGCGTTCGATGGAGAAGGGGCCGGGACCGCTGGCGAGATCGGGATAGCCGGTGGCCCACGCGGTGCTGTGGCCGGGAATGTCGAACTCAGGCACGACGCGGATGCCGAGGCTGCGCGCGTAGGCCACGACTTCCCTGGCCTGCTGCTGGGTGTAGTACTGGCCGTCGGAGCCGTCGGCGGTGAGTTTGGGGAAGATTTTGCTTTCGATGCGGAAGCCCTGGTCGTCGGTAAGGTGCCAGTGGAAGACGTTCATTTTGACGGCGGCCATGCCGTCGAGGGTGCGCTCGATGACGCCGACGGGCTCGAAGTGGCGGGAGCAGTCGATCATGAGGCCGCGCCAGCGGAAGCGGGGAGAATCCTGAATGGAGACGGCGGGGAGCCACCATCCCTGGCCATCGGACTGCACGAGCTGGAGGAAGGTTTCGAGGCCGCGCATGGCGCCGACGTCGGTGGCGGCGTGCAGGTGCGCGCCCTGGGGAGTGACGTCGAGCGAGTAGGATTCGTCTTCGTCGATGCCCTGGATGGCTTCGCCGGGCCCATCGACGGAGATGACGAAGGGCGCGGTGGCGGACTGCATGGTGATGCCGATCTGCTGGCCGAGGCGGTGGAGAGCCCAGTCGATGGCTCCGTCGAGACGGTCGTCATGGAATTTGCCGGTGCTGACGGCGACGCCCTGGCTGATGTTGAGGCCGCCATTGCCCACGGTGAGCCGGGCCGGTTGGGGCATCAGCGTATTGACGAAGGCGGGTGCGGTTGCGGGCTGCGCCATGGCGGCTCCAGTGAGGACGAGGGCGGCCGAAAACTGCCCGATGATTCTCTGCGCACGACGAATCCGGTGCATTCTGTGCCGGTAATTATCCCTTTGACGCACGTACGCTAGTTTTTATCCTTACCTTTACTTTGGCGTGATGCGGCATTTTGGTGTCATTGGGGCAATGGCAGGCTGTGACCTCTCCAGTGCGGTTGATCTGGACACACCAAGGGCGCGGCAGCTTTGCCCAGAAACGTTCAATCTTTGGCTTGGCGGCGATAAGGGCCTGTACCCATTCATCGGCAGCGATCATCCCGTTATGCGCAAACGCCAGAATAGTCACATTCGGGTTTTCCGCTATCTCGGTGGCATGCTTGTTCCGCATGTGCGTATCCAGTGTTACAAGCAGCCATTTTTTGGAGTGACAGAGAGGGATGATACGCGTGTCTTTTACGCTCTGCTGGCGCTTTTCGGGGCGATCCTCGCGGTGGAAATGATCCTCAAATGCATGCACCACAAAATCAGCGGCACGTAGAGATCCTACGGTTTCCACATTGCTAAATCCGTCGTCAAGGAACAATTCCAGCGGATCACGATATCTTTGGTACTTTTGGGCCAATGTGCTGAAGAGCCTTCCGTACCGTATCGGTATCAAGGCGGTACAGACGAGCTACGTCCTCTATTCGCTTACCAGAGTTCACATAACCAGCAATCACTTGTACGGGAATGCGCGTACCTGTAATAACAAGACGGCCAGAGAGTACATCTGGGTCCATAGAAACCGGGCGACTTGCCTCATCGCTCTTCGCGTGAATCCACGGATATATTCTTGTCCTCTTGCCCGATCTATCTGTCACGATTCTCTGTCCCCACGCTTCCACTACTTCCGGGATGTAGTACGAGATTTGCCGCCCGGCGCCGAGTGGAATCATTTGGCGCTTTTCCCTTCCACGTCCGGGCTTTTCGAGAGCGAGAAGGTTAAATACCATGATCTTGTGATCGAGCAACGGATGTTCGGAGCCGGTTTCCTCCCTGGCATGCACGAGGGCCCTCTTTAGGTATTGCATCGACTGCCGAAATTTGTGACGGAGCAAATACACCTTGTAGGCTTCCTCCACATCCCGAAAAGAGAGCAGTGCGATGCTCTCAGCTGGGCCATACCAGCCGGAATTCTTCAGAATTGGACCGGGGCCGGTGTACCACGACGTCAGAGTCCAGGCGTCGATAGCCAGGGCGGCAGCAGCCTCGGGAATCGTATAGGTCGGCAGGGTGCGCATGTCCTGCCCCTTTTCCAGAATTGGAAGATTCCTCAGCATTTCGTCCTCATACTCATAGACACGTCCAATTGTCGCAAGGAGCATCGCCACACCTCCGCGTGATACACTGATCCCGCAGGAGGGAGCGAACGCCCATGAGCGGCAACTCAGAAAGCGGTCAACCCCACGCGAAACGCACCGTACTAAAACCGTCGAAGGATGTAGCAGCGAAGATGCAGCCTGTTAGCCGCGATTCGTTCTACAGCCTTATCAGACGAGCGGCGAATTCATCGGCTCAGAAATCTGGTCCAAGAGCGAAACGAACATAGGCTCTTCTGCGAACCTGCGATTGTACCGGAAGGAATACTCATCCAGATAGCTCTGTAAGTACTTCCGGGAAACCGAGTGGTACACCCCACCGATACCCCTTTTTACAAGACTCCAAAATCCCTCGATAGAGTTAGTGTGGGCATCGCCCATTACGTAGATGTTCTGTTGATGCTGGACGCGATGGTGAACGTATCCATTCGTCTCGTTAGCCAGCCGATCATAGACGGGGTACTCATCCGTGTAGATCGTGCTTGAGGGCAGG
>JBAUGH010000418.1:0-14852 GCA_049679565.1 Acidobacteriaceae bacterium | reverse complement strand
GCTATGACAACGTGCGCGAGGAGAGGCTACCGCGCGTGTTGCAGGCAGCGGACCAGGCAACGTAGCCGAGTCGATTACGGAACCATCCGCCCCTCACCTTCGGCGAGGATCCAGAAGCGGTCTGCGTCGGGACGCCCCTCGAGGGCGCGCTGCAGGCGTTCGACGGGAGCCGTTTCGCCGTCGTCGGCAAGGGCGAAAGTCCCGAAGTGAATGGCGACGGCGGTCGCGGCCTGCACGGTCGCGTTGACCTCGATGGCCTGTTCCGGAGTCATGTGGATCGGTCCCATGAACCATTCCGGCTCGTACGCGCCGATGGGGAGAAGCGCAAGGCGGATGGGCGCAAAGCGTTCGCGGATGGCGGAGAAGAAATCGCCAAAGCCGGTGTCAGCAGCAAAGTAAAGATTGCCATGCGGGGTTGCGACGACCCAGCCGCACCACAGGGTGCGGTTCCGGTCCCAGGGCCAGCGCGCGGCGAAGTGCTGCGCCCGCACGCAATGGATGTGAAGGCCGTTCCACGGGTGCGACCCTCCCCAGTCCAGCTCGACAATCTCGCGAAAGCCGGCGCGGCGCAGCAGAGGGACGACACCCAGCGGGCAGAAGACGGCAGGCTGATGCGCGGCCGCGAGACGGCGCAGGGTGCGGACGTCGAGATGGTCGTAGTGATTGTGACTGATGAGGATGGCGTGGAGCGGAGGCAGATCCTCGAGACGGATGCCGGGATCGCGGTGGCGTTCCGGGCCGATGAGCCGGAAGGGGCTCACGCGATACGACCAGACGGGATCAGTCAGGATGTTGAGGCCTTCGGTCTGGAGCAGGACGGTGGCGTGGTTGATGAAGGTGACGCGCAGCGCGGAGCCGTCCACTTGGGCGGGCGGCCTGGGGCCGGGCTCTGAGGAAATCCATTTGCGCCAGGAGCCGGGCTGGCGATTGCGCATCCAGTGGAGCGCCTGGCGGAAGGTGTGATCGTGAACGCCGGGATTGAAGTAGCGGCCGTTCCGGAAGTGTTCGGGGACAGGTGGAGCGGCGGCGGCGTGAACCAGCGTTTCCACAGAATCGGACATGCAACAAGGATGCGGGGCGAAGGGGGAAGGACGCAAGGCCGGCGGATGCGGGGCGCGGGGTGGAAAACTTCATGAATGGGATCGGGGGCGCCGCAGGTGCGGCGGAATCGGCTATAGTGTTGCTCAACCTTCTGTAGCCGTCCCCGCAGCTGATTCCAATCCCTCGTGAGGTCCCGCCCCATGCGTTTGTCGCTTGCCGCAGTATGTCTGGTCGCGCTGACCGCCCATGCCGTAGACACAGGACACGGTTTGCGCGGATACACGCCGGAGGATTCCGCCACCGAAACCCAGTGGGAAACGAAGTTTCGCGCGATACCGGAGCCGGAGCGGATTCGCGCGGACATGCAGCGGCTGTCAGCGCGCCCGCATCATGTCGGCTCTCCCTATGACCACGACAACGCGCAGTGGCTGGTGGCCCAGCTGCAGTCGTACGGATTGGATGCGAAGATCGAGCAATTTTCCGCGCTGTTCCCGACGCCGAAGTCGCGGCTTCTGGAACTGGAGGGGCCCACCCCGTTCAAGGCAACGCTGCAGGAGCCGGCGCTGAGCGTCGATCCGACGTCGAATCAGCAGAGCGAACAGTTGCCCTCCTATAACGCGTATTCGCGCGACGGCGACGTCACGGCGCCACTGGTGTACGTGAATTATGGGCGGCCGGAGGACTACGATGTGCTCGACCGGATGGGCGTCTCGGTCAAAGGCGCGATCGTGATCGCGCGTTACGGTATGAGCTGGCGCGGGATCAAGCCCAAGGTGGCCGCCGAGCACGGCGCAGTGGGCTGCCTGATCTACTCCGATCCACGGGACGATGGCTATTTCCAGGGCGATACCTACCCGGACGGCCCAATGCGGCCGGCAGAAGGCGTGCAGCGCGGCAGCGTGATGGATATGCCGGTGTACCCGGGCGATCCACAGACGCCGGGGGTGGGCGCGGTGCCCGGTGTCAAGCTGATTCCCCTGGATCAGGTGAAGACCATCACGAAGATTCCGACTCTGCCGATTTCCTACGCCGATGCGACGCCGCTGCTGAAGTCGCTGGGCGGCGAGACCGTGCCGGAAACGTGGCGCGGGGGGCTGCCGTTCACCTATCACGTGGGGCCGAGCACGGCGAAAGTTCATCTCGCGGTGTCTTTCAACTGGGACCGCAAGCCGCTGTACGATGTGGTCGCGCGGATCCCGGGTGCGAAGTATCCGGATCAGTGGGTCATTCGCGGTAACCATCATGATGCGTGGGTAAACGGCGCGGCCGATCCGCTGTCGGGGTCGAGCCCCGAACTGGAAGAAGCGCGGGCGCTGGGCGTGCTGCTGAAAGAGGGCTGGAAGCCGGCGCGCACTATCATCTATTGCTTCTGGGACGGCGAAGAGCCGGCCCTGCTCGGCTCGACGGAATGGGCCGAATTCCATGCCGACGAACTGAAGCAGCATGCGGTGGCCTATTTCAATTCCGACGGCAATGGACGCGGGTATTTCCGCGCGGAGGGTTCGCAGTCGCTCGAAAACTTCGTCAACGACGTGGCGAAGGACATCACCGATCCGGAAACCGGAATGTCGGTGTGGAAGCGCGTGCGGCTGGTGGATATCTCTCGGGCGGCAACGCCACAGATGAAGGCCGAGATCCGCTCCCGTCCGGACCTCAGGATTCCGGCGCTGGGCTCCGGCTCGGACTACACCGCGTTCATCGACCACCTGGGGGTGGCGAGCGTGAACCTGGGCTATGGCGGAGAGGACGAAGGGAGCGGCCAGTACCACTCCATCTACGACGACTTTTATTACTACACCCATTTCATGGATACAACGTTCCACTACGAGCGCGCACTGGCGCAGACCGCGGGGACCATGGTGATGCGCATGGCGGACGCCGATATCCTGCCTTTCCAGTACTCCGACCTGGCCGATACCGTCCATATGTATCTGAATCAGTTACAGACGCTGGCCGTGCAGTCCCGCGCGGACGCGAAGGAGCGGGACGAAGAAATCCAGGAGGGCGTGTACAAGGCACTGTACGATCCCAAGAAGCCGGAGATGGTGCCGCCGCCCGCGGAGGCGATTCCGCCGTACCTGAACTTCGCGCCGCTGGAGCAGGCCTCGGACGACCTGACGGATGCGGCGAAGAAATTCGACGCGGCGTTCAATGCGGCCGATGGTACGGCACCGGAGGCGGTCAACGCCGACATCATCCGCAGCGAGCGCCTGCTGACGGATTCGCGCGGCCTGCCGGAACGGCCATGGTTCCAGCATCTGCTCTACGCTCCGGGGTTCTACACCGGATACGGCGTGAAGACGATTCCCGGCGTGAGGGAAGCCATCGAGCAGAAGCAGTGGAGCGAAGCCGAGGTGCAGATCGGGCGAGTCTCCGCGGCGCTCGAAAATGAAGCGGATCTGCTGAAGCAGGCGGCGAAGCAATTGCCGGCGAAACCCGGAGAATAGCTGCTTCCGGCTGGATGGAAAAGGAGATGCCGGGCAACCATGCCGGCATCCCCGCTTGCTTTCGTCAGGCGTGGACCGGCGCGCTGATGTCACTGAGCAGCCGGAGGGAAGCCCCATCCAGCTGGAGTTGAGCGGCTGCGATCAGGTCGTCGAGGTGCCTGTCGCTGGTGGCGCTGGCAATGGGAGCGGTGAGGCATGGCTGCGCCAGCAGCCATGCGAGCGCAACCTGGGCAGGCGTGGCGCGGTGCTGGGCGGCGACGTCGAGGAGCGCGTCCACAATGGCGAATCCCTGATCGTTGAAATACTTTTTGACCATCGAACCGCGGGCGGCGCCGGCCAGGTCGGAGTCACGCCGGTACTTGCCGGTGAGGAAACCGGCGGCCAGCGAGAAGTAGGGGATCACGCCGAGTTGGTATTTCTGCACGACCGGCAGCAGGTCGGTCTCGAAATCGCCGCGATGGACCAGATTGTAGTGCGGCTGCAGGGAAACGTAGCTGGCGACGCCCAGCTTTTTGCTGGCCTCCATCGCCTGGGCAAGGCGCGAGCCGGAGTAATTCGACGCGCCGATAAAGCGGACCTTGCCTGCGCGGATGAGCTTGTCGAAGGCGGTGAGCGTGACTTCAAGCAGCGTGGTCTGGTCGTCGGTGTGCGCCTGGTAAAGGTCGATAGTGTCGGTCTGCAGCCGGCGCAGCGAGGCTTCGACGGCCTGCTCAATGTAGGCGAGGCTGAGGCCCTTCTTGCCGTCGCCCATGTCCATGCCGACTTTGGTGGCGATCAGGACATCGTTGCGGCGGCCAGACTTCGCCAGCCATTTGCCGATGATCGTCTCCGATTCACCGCCATGGTGGCCGGGCACCCAGCGCGAGTAGACATCGGCAGTATCGATGCAGTTCAGCCCGGCGTCCACAGCGCGATCGAGCTGATGAAAGGCGGCGGATTCGTCCACGGTCCAGCCATAGACGTTGGCCCCCAGGATAATGGGAGGCACCTCCGGCCCGGAGCGGCCCAACTTGCGTTTTTGCATCGGAAATCTCCTTTGTCATGAGATGCGACAGGGGGCGGCCTGGATTGAGAAGTAGATCATTGCGGCGGCAACGCCGGCGTTTCCTGCGTAGCCTGGGCGGCGTTGCCGAGGATGTTTCCCTGAAGATCGATGTTCTTCAAAGCTCCGGGCTCCACGGAGAGAAAGACACCGGTTCCGGGAAAGGCGTGGCTGTTGCGGACCATCGCGCCCGGCGTGGCCTCGAGACGAAGGATCGGCTGCTGTGACAACGGGTGGCGGGAAGAGACGTTGTCGAGATCGAGGTTGGTGGAGTGCGTGACTTTGAAGGCGGGACCGGTTTCCGGATTGAGCTGGACATCGTTGAGCTCGAGCCCATCCGTGTATTCGGCCGTCATGCCGATTGTGCCGGAGCCGAGAATGTTGCTCAGATGCAGCTCCTGAACCGGCATTTCCGGCAGGCCGGCGATGTCGATCATGACTTTGGCGCCGTCGATCGTCATGTTGCTCATGGCGATGTTCCGGAAGACAGGGGTGGTTCGGGAGACGGGCTGTTCGGAGCTGCGCTTCTCGCCTTCCATCAGATAGTAGTTAGTGACCACGATGGCCTCGCCGACGTGTTCCATGGTCCAGTTGTCGAAGCGGACATCTTCGACCACACCGCCCCGGCCGCGCCGGCTCTTGATGCGCGCGCCGTTCTCGGTATCGACCGCGGTGATGTTGGACGCGACGATATTGCGGATGCCGCCGGAGGTCTCGCTGCCCAGGGTGACGGCCCCGTGCGCGTGATGGACCGTGCAGTTGGTAATGGTGACGTCTTCGGTGGGCCGATTAACCCGGAGGCCATCGGCGTCCTTGCCGGACTTGAGCACGATGCCGTCATCGCCGGTGTCGATGTAGTTGTTGGCAATGCGCACGAAGCGGCTGGAGTCGACCACGATCCCGTCGGTGTGAATGCCGGGAAAGGTTTCGATAACGAGGTTTTCAACCGTGGCGTTCTCGCTGTAGAGCAGATGCACCGTCCACATGGGTGAGCCGATGAAACGCAGGCCGTCGATGAGGATGTTTTTGCTGTTCATGAACCGGACGAATGAGGGGCGGAGTTCGGCCGCAGCGAGACGGTACTGTTCCGGCGAAACCGGCAGCCCGGCATTGATGCGGTTGAGGAGGTCTTCCCAGTGGGGACCATTAGCGCTGCCCGGATCCTCGCTGCCGCCTTTCGAGCGCGGGTGGAGTTTCATCCAGTCGGCATTGTTGCTGCGCAGGATGCCGCGTCCGATGACCGCGACGTTCTCGAGATCGTGGCCGCCGATGAGCGGCACCGGCGTGAGGGTCTCGATACCCTGCTGCCGGCCTGGTGTGAAGGGCATTTTCATCGCAGGGAAGTCGACGATTGCGCCGGCGTCGAATTCAAGGGTGAGATTGCTGACCATCTCAATGGGCCCGGAGACGTAATGACCGGCGGGCACGAAGACTGTGCCGCCTCCGGCGCGATGCGCAGCGGCGATGGCGGCGCGGAAGGCATCGGCCGCATTGCCGGTGCCATCGCGGTGCGCGCCGTAATCGAGGATGTTGAATACGGGGCCGCGCGGAGCCACCTGCTGGGCCATCGCGGGCAGGGTGACAGCGAGAAGGACGGCAGGCAGCCAGCGGAGCGGTCGTGAGGTCATCGGAATCATAAGCTCAGTTGCTGTGCCCATTGCGGGCGCGACGAGTCCAGCGTAGCGCATCGAATGTTTCACCGGGGAAAGGCTGCGCGGATGCGCACCGTCCGGTCGAGCTCGTCCATCGACTGCAGGATTTTCAGGCGCAGGTCCGGGTCGGGATCCGCGGTGGCGAGGTAATGCTGGACCACATCCAGAGAAGCCTGCGACTGCTGGCCGTCCATGAAGGAGTCCAGCCACGCGACGAGGAAGAAGATTTTGCGCTCATGCTTGATCTGGTCCAGGGCTTCGAGAGACGGTTGCAGGTACGGAGCGGTGAGCGCCGACTGATTCCAGTAATTGAAGGCGCCGAGGGACGAAGAGATCCAGTCTTCGGAGACCTGAGGGTTGTGGAGGTAGTCGTTGAAATAGCGTTGTTTTGTGGCGGGGTCAGGCTGGGCAGCCTGAGCAACGTAGGCAAATTTGCGTCCATCGCCGAAGGAATCGGCTTCTTGCTCGGCGGCGAAGACCGAGGCAGCGTCAGGGTCCCGATAGGCGATGAGCGCGGTGACCAGCGACCACCGGTCCTGCTGGCGTAGATCGACGCCGGGGATGGAAAGTTTGCGGGCAATCAGGTTCCTCATCACTGCGCGGCCCGCAGGTTGCTCACCGAATCCCGCCAGCGAGCGGAACCAGACGATGCGGAGATCGTGGTCGGGATCGTGGATCATCCGATCGGCAGCGAGCGCCTCGCCGCGGGCCATCAGATCCGCCTGCTCGCTGGCCGGGACGTAACGGTGAATGGCCGTTTGGGTTCGTGCCAGAAGCGAAGCGGCGAGCGATTCGTTGCGCTCGGTGGGCAGCGCGTCGAGAGCAAGCCGGACATAACCCGTGGGGTTCAGTTCAACCTCGCGCACCGAGTCCCATAGCGAGCCCCACAGCAGCGTGCGGCGAAACAGGTCCGGCATGTGCGGGAGATCGTGCATGACGGCGGTGCGGCTCTTCGCATCGAGAAGGAAGAGGCCGTAGGCCTCGTCGTCGTTGTTGGCGAAAATCCAAACGGGACAGACGGGCGCTTGGGCGCCGAGCGGAACCGCCGCGGATTGAGCATCGAAATCGGCGCGCAGGGTATGCACGGAACCATCCGCGTAGCCCAGAGCCACTTCCGTCGCGATGGGCCAGATTTCGTTGTTGCCGTGAACCGGACGCTGCGCAAAGTGCAGGCTGGTGAGGCTGCCATTGCGGCACGACCAGCTGGTCTCGACGCGGGGCATGCCGGCATGGCGGATCCACATGTCGGCCCAGGTATCGAGATTGTGGCCCGAAGAAGATTCAAAGGCGTGGATCAAGTCGTTCCAGGTGGCGTTGCCGTATTTGTGGCCGGCGAGATAGAGCTGCAGGCCGCGCCGGAAGGCGTCGTCGCCGATCACGTAGTTCAGCTGCTTGAGCACGCCCGGCGCCTTCGAATAAACGATCGCGCCGTAAGCGGATTTCGCGTCGTCGAGGTTGGGAATGTCCTGATAGATGGGCGTGGTGCCGAGCGTCTCATCGATTCCGTAGGCCGCGGGCTTGATGGACTGATAAAAGTGCTGCCAGATATCGTCGTTCGGCCGCAGGGCGGCGAGGCTCTTGTAGGCCATGTATTGTGCGAAGCCTTCCTTGAGCCACAAGTCGTCGAACCAGCGCATGGTGGTGAAGTCCCCGAACCATTGATGGGTCAGCTCGTGCAGCACGAGCACCTGGCGTCCGAGGAGGTTGTCCGCCGTGGGCGCGGTGCGGAAGAGCACCGACTCTTCGCGCAGGAAGGTGCACCCGGCGTGCTCCATGCCGCCGTAGGCGAAGCCCGGGATCAGGACCATTTCGTACTTGGGAAAGGGAAACGGCTGCGCAAAGTAATCCGACAGAAAGTGGATGCCGTCTTCGGCGGTTTGCTGCACCGCGGGCACGGCGTCCTGCGCTTTTGCGACCTGCGATTTGCGAACCCAGACGTTGGGCAGGCCAGGCGTGGGGTGGACATTGACGAAGGGTCCGGCAGCGAAGGCGAAGAGGTAAGTGGGCAACGGTTCGGTCTCAGAGAACAGGGTTGAGGCCAGGACGTCTGTGGTGGGGATCGGGAAGCGGCGTGTAGATGCAGTGTTGGAGATGACGTTCCATTCTCTTGGCGCAACGACGGTCAGTCTGAATCGCCCCTTGAGGTCAGGCTGGTCGAAGCAGGGAAAAGCCATGCTCGCGTCCATGGGCACAAACAGCGTGTAGAGGTATTCGCTGCCGTCGTCATGGTCGTCGTAGCGGGTGATGGCTTTGCCGGCGACGCCGATGTTGGCCGTGAATTTGGCGTCGACGGTGTTCCCGCCCTGGCGCAGATCGGCAGATGGCAGCACGACATGGCCGTGCTGAATCTCCGGCGCAATCGCTGTGCCGTTCAGGCGCATTTCCGCCAGGTGCCCGTCACGGAAGTCGAGCAGCAGCGGCGTCGAAGCGTCGCTGAGCTGGAACCGGATTTGCTCCGAAGCCTCGCTCGATGGCGCATGCGCAACGAGGGTATAGGTGAGCTGGTAGTGCAGATCCGAGACCCGAGCGGCGCGCTCCTGCGCGAGGGCACGCGGAATGCCGTCGGGAATCTGGGAAGAAAAAGCAGTTGCGGTCATGAGCACGGCCAGGGACAAGAGGGCAGCAGTTCGGATCACGCGCAATGGCCTCGGCGAAGGGTTTTGATTGCCGGCAAATGGGCTGCCGGCACTGCCTGCACTATACCCGGAGGAGGCCGAGATGCGCCGCCGACGTACCGCCTCGAGCCTGATCGCGTTAGACCCCTTGACTTCTGGGTGTATCCGAAGGCATCCTGAGAAGTCAAGGGGTAGGCGTGGCGAGAAACGATCTGCAGGGAAGTCTTGATCTCCTGGTTCTGAAAACCCTGGCGCAGCGGGAACGGCTGCACGGCTATGGCATTGTGCAGCATATTCAACGCGCCTCCGATGCGTTGTTGCAGGTCGAAGAGGGCTCGCTCTATCCGGCCCTGCATCGCATGGAGCAGAGTGGGTGGATCCGCTCCGACTGGTCGCTGACGGAAACCGGCCGCAAAGCGAAGTATTACCGCCTCACAGCGGCGGGTCGGAAAGAATTACAGCAGGCCGAGGAGAGCTTCGAGCAACTGGTGAAGGGTGTGCGGGCCATGCTGCGCTACGCCTGACGAGCGGCCTGCGGAGAGGAAGGAGGTGTCGCCGTGGCATGGGCGAAGCGAATCGGGAATCTGTTCCAGCGGCAGCGAGTCGACTCTGAGATTGAGGCAGAGCTGCAGTCGCATATCGAGATGGCGGTGGAGGACGGGATGCGCGCGGGCCTCTCTGAGGAAGACGCGCGGCGCCAGGCGCGGTTGCGATTTGGGAATCCCGTAGCCATGCGGGAGCGCGTCGATGAGGCGGATGTGGCCGTGCGCCTCGATGGGTTGGCACGCGACCTGCGCTATGCGTTGCGGCAGATGAAGAAGTCGCCGGGGTTCGCGGCGTCGGTGGTGGTGACGCTGACGCTGGCGATCGGCGTGAACACCGCGGTGTTCACCATGCTGGACGGCTTTCTGCTGCGCCAGCCGCCATATCCGCAACCCAAGCGGCTGGCGGCTCTCATGACCCATGAGGAGGGGTTCAGTCCGAGCCGAGATCACTATATCCGCCAGGACGACGATGGAACCGACACCGCAACGTGGCGAGCCCTCGAGCGAACCGTGACGGCGGCGACAGTCGCCGCTTATGGCGACCAGTTTTCGATTTCGAGCGGAGTCAATCTGGATGCGGGCATAGCGGGAAATCATGCCGCCCAGTACGTCCGAAGCGCGCGGGTGTCCGCGCACTACTTCGAGGTTCTGGGGATCCGCCCCTATCTGGGGCGTGAATTTTCGTCGGAAGAAGACAGTGCCGGAGGTCCGAACGCGGCGGTGCTGAGTTACGAATTGTGGCACACGCTCTTCCACGAAGATAAGGGGATTCTCGGGCAGTCCATCGAGGTGAAAGGCGAGCCGTTCACCGTGGTTGGCGTTCTGCCGCCGCATGCGGTTACGCCCAACCCCGCGCAAATCTGGGTGCCCGTGCGCCCCGGGGATCCCGACGGTGTGTGCGCGGGAGGGGACAACTGCGGTGTGCTCATGCGTCTGAAGCCAGGGGCCACCTGGGGGCAGGTCGCGGCGCAGATGTCGCATCTGCCCAGGCCGGACTACATCGATGAAGGCTACAAGGCCTGGTTCTACGCGCTGCCTATGCAGCAATACGCGGGCAGCGACATGCGGCCCATGGTCGAGGCCCTGATGCTCGCGGTAGGGCTGATCCTGCTGATCGCGTGCGGGAATCTGGCGGGCCTGACCCTGGTGAGAGTGGCTGAGCGCACCCAGGAGATAGCGACACGGCTGGCGCTGGGGGCCTCGCGCGGCGTGGTCCTGCGGCAGTTATGGGTCGAAAGTCTCGCTCTCGCGGTGCTGGGCTCCGCGGCCGGGCTCGGCCTGGCTCAGATGACGCTCGCCGGACTGGAAAAAGTGCTCCCGGCCTGGATGGTTCCTTCCGGCGGATTTGTGCTCGATGGGCGGGTGCTGGCATTCGCACTGGGAGCGTCGCTGGCCACCAGTGTGTTGTTCGGGGCGCTCCCCGCGCTGGCTGCGAAGCGAGTGGACCTGCGCACCACGCTCGCCGCTGGAGGCCGATCGGTTGCCGGCGGATCAGGCAGGCTGCGGAAGGGGCTGATTGGGGCCGAGGTGGCACTGACCGTGGTGCTGCTGGCCGCCGCTGGTTTGCTGTTGCGCACGCTGGTGCATCTGGAGACGCTGCCACCGGGATTCGATCCCCACAACGTGATGACCGCGAAGGCGTCACTGAACGATGCGCGCTATCGCGACCCGGCTGCCTTTCAGACGCTGCTGGCGGAGAGTATGGCAGCGATGAAGCGCATTCCCGGCGTGGAAGACGCGGCAGTGGGATTGAGCGCGCCCTACGAGCGCGGCCTGAATACCGGCATTGTGCTCACCGAGGGCCCGCGCAGCGGAACGAAGGCAGCGATGACCGGATCGAGTGCCGCCTATGTAACGCCGGGCTATTTCCGCGTCTTGCGGGTTAGCGTATTGGCTGGACGCACCTTCTCCGACAGCGATACAGCGACCAGCGAGCCGGTCGCAGTAGTGAACGAGGCATTTGCGCGCAGCTTCTTTCACGCAACGAACGCCGTGGGACAGCACTTCCGCATCATGGGAAATTCCGGCAAGCCCGCGCTGGCAATTGTGGGGGTGGTCCGGGATGTCGTGAAGGAGCCAGGGGAACATCCGACCGCGCCGTTGGCTACGGAGCCGGTGTTCTACATTCCGGCGACGCAGGTGAAGGATCCCGCCGACTGGCACGCGTGGTTCCAGCCGTCGTGGATCGTGCGGACAGCCGGGCCCGTCAGGGGACTGACGGACGCTATGCAAAAAGCCCTCGCCGGCGTGGATCCGAACCTGCCGGTTTCCGGCTTTTACTCGATGGACGATCTGATGGACCGCGAGCTGCAAACGCAGCGCATCGAAGTGCTGCTGATGGGTGTGCTCTCGGGGCTGGCCCTGCTGCTTTCGACGGTCGGCATCTACGCCACGGTGTCGCATCTGGTAGTGCAGCGGACCCGCGAGATCGGGATTCGGCTGGCGCTGGGGTCGTCGCTAACGGATGCGATGCGGGCGATCGCGTCGACAGGGGTGAAGGCATCTCTTTACGGAGTAGCGGCGGGGCTAGGGTGTTCGCTTTTCGCGCTGCGCGTGATGAAGAGCGCCGTCTACGGTGTGGGGACATACGATCCGCTGACGCTGGTCGCTGTGCCGATGGTGCTGCTTGCGATTGCGGCCGCCGCCAGCCTGCTGCCGGCGCTCCGGATTGCGAAGATCGATCCGGCGGAGACTCTGCGCAGCGAGTGACGGTGTCTGTTTTGTCCACGCGCGATAGGCGCTGGGTTTACCGGCTTAGTTTGTCGGCCCCAATCGTGTCGCTGCTCAGGCGGGCCGCGCTGCGCTCATCGGGGCCGGGGCCGGGGCCGGTGTCGCGGACGCGCGGCGCGATCCTCGCTGGAAGACAAGGGCAGCGGCGCCGCGCAGACGGGCGATCTCACCCTCCGGAGTCGGCCGAATAATGGGCGGATTGCCGGCGAGGGTCAGATCTGCGGCTTCCTTCTCGATCACCGGGCCGAAGCGGTGCCATGCCGATGTGACATCCCCCGCGATCAGGATAGTGCTGGGAGAAAGCCCGGCGATGATCGTCCGCAATCCGCGGCCTATGCCCTGAGCCTGCATGGTGAGAGCCTGGGCCGCCCCGGTATCGCCTTCCTCGGCGAGGTTGAGCAGATCCTGGAAAGAAACTACCGGAGCCTTCGGCCGGAGCTCGCGATAGTAGCGGAGTGCGGCTCGGCACGACCCAAATACCTCCCAGCATCCGCGCTTGCCGCAGCCACAGCGCGGGCCTGAGGGATCGATGGGCACGTGGCCGAATTCGCCGGCCATGCCGTTGTGTCCGGGCACCAGTTGTCCGTTATTAAGGATGCAGGTTCCAACCCCTTCGCCGACCGCCACCAGCACCGCATCCCGCACGCCGTCCATGCGGGCGAAAATAAGCTCCGCCAGAAGACAGGCGGTCGCGTCGTTTTCCATCATGACCGGCAGTCCCATTTTCGTCTCGACCATTTTCTTGATGTCGAAAGGAGGCCACTTGAGATTGGGGGCGAAGATGAGCCGCTGCGTGGCGGGATTGATTCTTCCGGGAAGACTGATGCCGATGCCCTCGATCGATTTGCGCGGCGCGGTGCGATGGATGCGCTGCATGCAGTCGATGATGAGGTTCATGGACGCGGCGGGATCGGACGTCAGGGGCACCGGCCAGCGCGAGAGCAGCCGCCCGTTCAGGTCCACCAGGGCGACGCTGGCCTGGCGGGGATGAATGTCCACCGCGATCGCAACCAGATCCTCGTTGAGTCCAATCAGCGTGGGCCTGCGGCCGCGCGGGGGCGACGCCATGGCGCCTTCACGCACCCAGTTCTCCTCGATGAGCTGTTCCACAATCTGCGAGATGGTGCTGCGTCCCAGCCCGGAGCGGCGCGCCAGATCGGCACGCGAAATGGGCTGGCTGGTCCGGATCAGTTCGAGGACGATGTCCCGGTTGATGACCCGCGCCGTCTCGCTGGAAGCCAGCTGCATTTCGGTCAGATCGACGCGTTTAATGCCGTTTCTGTCGTTCCGCAATGTCCTGCATCCTCTGCTCACGATTTTCATGAGCCGATACGAATTGCCCGCGCGGCGAAGATATCTGTCGGAAAAATGAAGCATATCACCAGAGTTCTCTTTTCCCGAGCGAAAGCTGACGCCGCCGTAACACATTCGTTTCTACCTGGAATGAAATCCTCAAATGGAAGATAGTTCGGGACGCTTCGGAAACAGCGAACCGGAGAGCGGATGCGACCGGCAACGCTCGATCTTGCGGAACGCTTGCCGTTTGCCGGAATTTCTCCAGAAAACCAGGTAAATCGATTATTCATAAGGATTTATCGGGAATATAAGGCGAATCAGCCGGCCATCCATGGGAACGACGGGGCCACCTTGACAGAGAACAGACTGGCTAATTTCGCTTGACAGTGGCAGATCGGCTCACTATAGTTTCGGGCGCTAACAAAAGTGAGATTTGCCATTCATCAAAGCGCACTCGGCTCCGCACGGTGCGGCTCAACTGTTAGCGAACTTTTCAGGGAGGCATTCGGAGATGAAGAACACGAGAGGCGTTCGTGCGAGGCTGAATGTGCGTCTGTGCCGGGGAGGAGTCGGGTGGATTCTTCCAGTCGTCATCCTGGCGTTGGCGTTCTTCTACAGCCCCGCGAGCCATGCCCAAACCACAGCCCAGTTGACCGGGACAGTGCAGGATTCTTCGGGGGGGGTGATTCCCGGAGCTCAGGTCACACTGATCGATGAGTCGACTGGCGTTCCGCGCGTCGTGCAGACCAACAGCGACGGCCTGTATGCATTCCCGGCGCTGGTTCCCAGCTCATACACACTGAAGGTTGCCGCCAAGGGCTTCCAGCTCAGACAGATTACGGGCATCGTGCTGCATGCCGGCGACGCGCGTACCATTCCCGCGCTCACCCTCGCCGTCGGTTCGGAAGCGACCACCGTCACCGTCAACGCGGCCGCTGAGATGATCCCCACCGAGAACGGGCAGAGAAACGACGTCATCGACTCGAAGCAGATCGAAAACCTGGCACTGGAAGGCCGGGACGTCACCGAACTGCTGAAAGTCCTGCCGGGAGCAACGACCGAGTCATCGGGTCTGACGCAGAATGCTCCGATGTATTCCGATCTGAACGTGACCGTCCAGCAAAGCGCCGTCGGCAACGGCATCGATATTAACGGTGCGGTGAATCGCGGTGGCACCGCGCTCCTCGCCGATGGAGCCAACGTCATCGATCCGGGCAACATGGCCTCGTCGGTTTCCATCATCAACCCCGACATGACGGCCGAAGTGACGGTGCAGGCTTCCAACTTCAGCGCGGATGTGCCGTTTGGCCCGGTTGTCATCAGCACAACCAGCAAGTCGGGTGGCGACCATTACCACGGAGAAGGATATTTCGACGCGCGCAACAGCATACTGAACGCCAATGACTGGGAGGACAACCACAACAAAGTCCCTCAGGGGCCACAGCATTATTACTATCCGGGCGGTAACTTCGGCGGTCCGGTGC